>MTKS01000037.1 GCA_004028495.1 Candidatus Electrothrix marina | reverse complement strand
GCCCAGCAGCGGGTTTTCCATGGACTTCATCATGTCGATGAACTGCGGGTAAGTGCGCAACGGCGTCATGGAATCGCTCATAAGCTTCATGCCGTAAAAGAGGACGCCGAAGCCTAACAGGATGTCGCCGATGCTCTTGATTTTTTCATTCTTGCCGAACATGCGCACGCCAAAGCCTACGGCGATCATGCCCAGGGCATAGTCGGTCACTTTGAAGGCGACCAGCTGGGCCGTGATGGTGGTGCCGATGTCGGCCCCCAGGATGACGCCCAGGGACTGGGCGAAGGTCATCAGTTCCGCCTGGACAAAGCTGACCAGCATCACGGTGGTGGCACTGGACGACTGGATGACCGTGGTGACAAAGGCACCCATCAGGAGACCTATGAATCGGTTTTTGGTCAGAGCAGCCAAGATGGAGCGCATCTTGTTGCCAGCCGTTTTTTTGAGCCCCTCGCTCATCAGTTCCATGCCGTACAGGAAAAAGGCCAGGCCTCCGGTTATCCCCAGAAACAACATCACCCAGGAGATGGCTTCGGCGTCGTTGTTGTTGCCCGCCCAAATCGATCTTGCGGGAATAAGGACAGCCAGACCTGCCAAGGCTAAGGCACCGGCAGGAATCTTGTCTAGAATTTTGTTTATATTCGTGGTCATACTTTTTCCAAAGAGTTATCTTGAAGCCAGCAATCTCAACAAGTTGAGTGGAACTGAAAGTTAAGGTGTTTTCTGAATTTTCACACGATACCACACTGCACTCTTGCGCGCATCCGAAAAGACAAGTTATAAAACCAATTGTGTAACGTTTGATTAAGCGGAGCGAAATCAGACAAGTTGAGCAATGAGTTGTCTTCAGATGGAAACAGCCCGAGCGAGACTGCCTGAGTTGCACCAGTTGCAGACCCCCCCCCTTTTTTTTTCAAGACCATCCGCTCGCCTTTTCGGTGATTTTGCCGTTTTTCGCCGCCCGAATTGAATACCGACTTCATCGGTGATCGTGCTCTTCTCCGATAAGAATGAATACGAAGAGTTGACAGGTGGATAATTACAGCGTATCTATCTGTAGATATTAAAAGGAAAATAAGGTCTAATGTTTTTTTGGCGTTGCTTTGCAGAGGAAAAGAGGGTGCTATGAATGTAAAACTTGATAAGCGTAGATTCCAGCGAGTCAATCTATCGGGGGACCTAGCTATTTTCTTGGATTATGGTTGTTATTACAAGGGTTTTGTTGGCGATGTGTCCTATGACGGATTCCGGGTAACTTTCCCCTCGATAGCTTCGCAGTTAATTTTCTGGCCGAACCTTTCATTGTTTTTTAGTGCGACGATTTGGCGTATCAGAAAGTTCAGAATTGTAATTCTTACAAGTGTCGTCAGCGATAATGATAATACCGGAGATCTATCGAACCGAACGAAAAAAAGCTGTTTGGTGTCGGCATACCCTCGATGGAGGAGTGTGATAGATAATAATTTGGAAATAGGATTTAAAATTCCTGAGAGTTCTGTCAGTTGGCAATCCTTTGTTCGCCAGAAAATGTTCGAGACACAATAAGATATTATGTTCCTGTGTGCATTTCACCATTCAACTGCTTTTTTTGCCGGTCATCAGTCGGGTGTAACCTGAGTTTGATACAGGATGCCGTATATCCACCTGGATATGGAATCGTTACGTTGAAAAATCAAAGAAAAATAAGGCTGTCGGAGGGGCTATAGAGGTGTCGGAAAGAGCATGATGATAAGGAAGAGGAGGAGGCCTGCCAGATAACGTCCGGGATGAGATTTTTTTTGGGGAGGAGCAACGGAATAGGGCAACATGTCTATTCGTTCTTTTTCTATGCTGCTTTTTTCTTTGTTCGGCGAAATATCTCCCGGCCCTTCAACCCTCTCCACCGTGGGGGATTGGCGGACTTGCACCTTCACCTCCAGGCCTGCCCTGCGCAAGGCAAGAGCGGCTTTTTTAACTTTTTCCTTATCATCGGAACTGAGCAGCTTTTTCGGCTTGCCGTTCAGCAGCGATTTTCGGACCTGCTCTTCAGGCAGCTTTGTTATTCGCTGAATCCGAGCGATACTCTCTTTTTCTTCGGACCCGACCAGTAAACGTCCGGAGGAGATCAGCTGATATTTCATGGCGGCTCCTGCTTAATGAATTCGTCGCCCGGTGTATCCGCCGCCTCTGAGCTGTGATTGGACGATTTCAATGTCTGTGTAGTCAAGCGGATCAACCCAGCCTGTGATTCGGGCCGCCTTCAGAATGTTGTCTCCCGGTTGTATGGCCTTGAGTGCATCGGCAAGCTCATGGGCCAGGGGATGGCCGACAGCTGCTGTTTTGGCTAAAGGAAAACCGGGATAAAGCTCGGTTGAGCATGTATAAGGAAAGTCAGGGTAGGCTTTTTGTCTCAGGATTTTCACATCCCTCATTTTTATTTCCCCTGCTTTTGCCATTCTTTCCAGAATACTGGAAGGCACGGTACCGGCGTCAACCTGTCCGCGAAGGACGGCCCTCACCACAGCATCGGGTTTGTCGAAGAAGCGCAGCGTGTGGAGAAAGGGGTAGGGGTCAATCCCCACATTACGGAACTCTTTTTCCGCCATCTGCCAGCCGCCGAACGACCAACGCTGTAACGCGCCGAACCTCTTTCCGTTGAGATCGGTTAATGAATTTACAGTCGGATTATCCGCTCCTGTAAAGAGTACAGCCCCGACTGAATCGGCATTGATAAGTTTCATGGTCAATATTTCACTTGCACCGTATTTCATCTTGGCACTCATGAACATGGAAGGGTCGGCGGTAAAAAAATCAACCTTTCCTTTCTTCACAGCGGGCAGGACATCTTCGAACTCCAGAGGCAGCACGGTCACCGGTCTCCCGAGTTCTTTGGTAAGATATTTTTCAGTGCCCTCCCAGCTCTTCTTGAAACCTAACGGTCCTCTCCAGGAAAGAATTCCTATTTTGACGTTATCATCAGTATTTTTTTGGGCGGCTGAACTTGGTGCGATAAAGACGAGCAACAGAGCAAGTACTGCCAAAATCTTTTTTATCATTACACCTTCCTCCTTTTCTTCTTTAAAAAATGAGTATGAGTTGGGTTAAAAGGGTGAGGGAGGAGAAATTCAAGCAGAAGGGGTGGCTGTCCATATGGCCGGCGGTTTGGGCCGGACAGATTTCTCTGTTCATTGATGTCATAATTCGACACTTCCGGGCAACGAGAAGGACAAAATGGCAACCCGGCGGTCTCCTCCCGAGAGATCCGTGGCTTTCCGACACCGCCTCACGACGGCTGTGGCTTTGTCAGCTTTCCGTTTTTAACCGGAAAGCAGGGTGCCTGCTTAAATAAACAAGCTCAGCCCCTTAGTTGTATAATCAGGCATGGTGGGTAAAAAAGTCAAGTTTTTTTGTGGATGCCGAGGGTGTTTGCTGATGTGTATTTTTATAGAGAATGAAAGAAGAGGATTTGTATTTATTGTATAATATATGTTGTATCAATATGTTGATTGGATTGGCGGGTTGGCTCTGTATTGTATGGCGATGACAGATTTTTTAGCCCTGCTCTTTTTGTTGAGTCGTAAGGGGTCATCTGTGTTTTTTGATTGAGTAAAAATGACTCAATGCGGGCGAGGTGTTTTTGAGAGGGAGTGCCTGTCTTTGAGGAGACGATGTGATATCATTAATGGTATTCTGTCGTGATCCTTGAATTGTCGGGAGCGTTTTGGGTTGACAGCAGGTTGTCAGGTTCATTATTAAACAGGATAATAATTATCTCTTCGATACAACGAGACTCCTTTTGAAAAGAGGAGCAAAGGGAAGTAAATATGCAGGTAAAAAAAACAGGCTTGGTACTCGTGCGCATTATTCTCTGTCTGCTGATTCTTGCCGGCGGCGTTTTCGGCATGAAAAAGCTGAAGAAAATGAAAAAATCACCGCAAAAGGTGGAGAGAAAAGAATCCGCTCTGCCGGTTCAGGCGGTTCGGGTGCAGGCGAAAACGGTTCCGGTGAGCATTTCCGGTTACGGGGAAATCGTTTCGCGTACTGAGGTCACGCTACCTGCCGAGGTGGCCGGTCGTATCATCTTTGCTCATCAGGATCTCCAGATAGGAGCCGTCATTGAGAAAGGAGAAATTCTGTATAGAATCAATGAGCAGGATTTTCGCCTGAACCTGGAAAGTGCGCAGGCCCGTCTGAAAAGTTTGGTTCGTGATCTTGAGCTTGCCCGCAAGGAATATACGCGGGTCAGGAATCTGTATGCAAAGAAAAAGGTCGGGACTCAGTCCACTGTGGAAAAGGGTGAACAGGCGGTCAACGCCATCAGTAATCAGATCATTCAGGTGAAACAGAGTATTGATCAGGCAAAGCTTCAGCTTTCCCGCTGCGTTATTTACGCTCCTTTTAACGGGCGTATTACTGAACTGGCTGCGGATCAGGATGAATATGTCACACCAGGGAAAAATCTGCTCACCCTGACCGATGACAGCAATCTTGAGCTTAAGGTACCATTGGACAGTAGTGACGCACTGGAATGGTTGCGTTTTAAACCCGGTAAGGAGGGCCAATCCTGGTTCGGTCTTCCGGAAAAAACCGCCTGTACTGTTACCTGGACCGAAAGAGAAAACGCGCGAGTGCAGGGGAGTCTCGACCGTGTTATCCGTTTTGATCCCCGGACCAGAAGTCTGACCGTGGCGATTCGTTTGCAACCGGATAAGGATGCTTCCTTTCCGTTAGTTCAGGGCATGTTTTGCCGGGTGGATATTGAGGGGCGTTCTTTGGAAAACGTCTTTGCCCTTCCCCGAGCAGCGGTGAGCTTTGAGCAGACGGTCTATGTTGTTGAGGAAAACCGTCTGCACACCCGTAACGTAGAGGTGGCGCGGATTGAGGAAAGTACGGCCTTTATTATTGCTGGTCTCAAGGAAGGCGAACAGGTCATCATCACCCGCTTGGAAAATCCGCTGGAGAACAGTCTTGTCAGTATCCTTGAGCCGGCCAGTGAGGAGGCGGGAGAATAATGAAAAAAATTCTTACTGCCTTTGCCTCCAATACCGTCTTTGCCAATATTGTTTTGCTGATGATTATGGTGGGCGGTGTCATGGCCCTGTCTACCATGCGGCGGGAAAACTTCCCGGATTTTTCTGTTGATAAAATAATGATCCGGGTTGCTTATCCCGGTGCTGATCCGGAGGAGGTGGAAGAGGGCGTTATTCTTAAAATTGAGGAGGCCCTGGAAGGCGTTGAGGGGATCAAACAGTACACAACCACAGCAGCCGAAAATATGGGGTCGGCCTTGGTGGATGTCCAGGAAGGGGCTGATGTTGATGAGATTCTCGATGATGTAAAGTCCAAGATTGATGCCGTCTCCACTTTTCCGGTTGATGCGGAAAAACCGGTGATCACCGAACTGACCATGCGGAACTCCGTGGTGTTGCTGGCCCTGTCCGGCAGAATGTCGGAGAAACAGCTCAAGGTCCAGGCGGAACGCCTGAAGGATGAAATTCGTTCCTTAGACGGTATTTCCCAGGTGGATACCTTCGGCACACGGGATTACGAGATTTCCATCGAGGTTCCGGAAGAGCAGCTTAGACGCTACGGATTGACCTTTACTCAGGTAGCCGAAGCTGTGCGCCGATCCAGCATTAATCTGCACGGTGGCACCCTGCGTACTGAAGAGGAAGAAATCCGTCTCCGCACTGTGGGGCGGAAATATACCGGGGAGGAGCTTGCTGAAATTATTGTGCGGGCTGATGCCTCGGGTGAGCTGCTTCGGCTCGGGCAGCTGGCGACCATTCGGGACGGTTTTACCGAGGATCCGATCATCTCCGAGGTGAACGGCGAGCCTGCCGCCTTTGTCATGGTTTTTAAAACCGAAGAGGAAGATGCAATCCATATTGCAGACAGTGTGCAGGAATACGTAAAAGATAAACAGTCGCTGCTGCCTCCCGGTGTGCATCTGGAAATTTTTTTTGATAACACAAGAGCCCTGCGAGCCCGAATCAGCTTGCTCACCCGGAACGGGACGGTGGGGCTGATCCTGGTTTTCTGTCTTCTTTGGCTTTTTCTTGATCTGCGCTTAGCCTTCTGGAGCGGGATGGGAATCCCTATCTCCCTTTCCGGTGCCATGTTCATTCTTTGGTACCTGGGCGAAACAATGAATATGATTTCCCTGTTCGGGGTTATCATGGTACTCGGCATTGTGGTGGATGATGCCATTGTGGTGGGCGAAGCCATCTATGTTCACCGCAGAAAAGGGCTGTCTCCGTTGCGGGCTGCAGTGGAGGGGGTGGCGGAGGTAGCCATGCCGGTGTTCGCGGCCGTGACCACCACGGTTGTGGCCTTTATTCCGCTGGCCTTTGTCGGCGGGGTCATGGGAAAGTTTATCGAGATCCTGCCCACTGTGGTCATTGCCAGTCTGCTGGTTTCCCTCTGGGAATGCCTCTTTCTGCTGCCTGCCCATCTCAGCCATCTCCCGGACTTAAATCGTCCCGTTCCCAAATGGAATCCTCTGTATCAGCTTCAGCGGTTTGTCCAGGCTGCGCTTGATCTGTTCATCAACCGAATCTATCTCCCTTTTCTCGCCTGGGCCCTGCACTGGCGTTATATCTTTCTCGCAATATCCATCGCCTCTCTTCTCCTGGCTGCCGGGCTGGTTCAGGGCGGGCTGGTCAAATTTCAGGTCTTTCCGAAAACAGACAGTTTTGTGGTCACGGCCAATGTTTCCTTCCCTGAAGGAACGCCGCTGGACGTGACGCTTCAGGCGTTGAAAAGGATTGAGCAGGCTTTTCTCCGGGTGGCCGGGCGCACGCAAACGGTGAGCGGTGACCCCTTGATTGAACAGCGGATGATCCTGGTCGGTCAGAGCCTGAGTTCCTTGCAGCGGGGGCAGACTGGGTCGCATCTCGGCTCGGTCCAGTTCATCATGCTTCCCGAAGAAAAACGAGGGATGCATTCCAATGATCTGATGGTCGCTTGGGAAGAGGAGATCGGTTCTGTTGCCGGGGCAAAATCATTGATCTTTGAAGGGGAATCACACGGGCCGGGCGGTGCGGAGCTGGAGTTCTGGATTCAGGGGAGCAGGATGGCGGATATCACTGCCGCCGCAGAGCAGCTCCAAGAGAAATTGCGCAGCTATAGCGGGGTTGTTCAAATACGTTCCGATAATACTCCGGGAAAAAATGAATTTCGCCTGACCCTGAAGCCGGAGGCCAGATCCCTGGGCCTGACTGTTGAGGATTTGGCCTTACAGGTCAATGCCGGTTTTTACGGGAGAGAGGCCTTTCGGGTGCAGCGGGGGCAGGACGATATTCGGGTGAAGGTGCGTTATACTCTGGAGGAACGAAGCCGGGTCACGGATTTTCAGCGGATGCGCATCCGTACTTCCGCCGGGCAGGAAGTCCCCTTGCTCTCGGTGGCGGATATGGAATTCGGGCCGGGATTTTCCGCCATTACCCGCACTGACGGTATGCGTCGGGTGGCGGTTACAGCGGATGTGGATCCGAAACGGGCCAATGCCCAGGAAGTCTTTGATGATCTGACATCTTTTTTTCAGCAGCTTGAGGGACAATATCCGGGGCTGCATGTCTCCACCCAAGGGGAAAAGAAAAATATGCGGGAATCCTTTGCCCCGCTCAAAGTCACTGTGCCCTTGGCCGTGCTGGGGATTTTTGTTATCGTGGCCACTGTTTTTCGCTCCTATATCCAGCCGCTGGTTATTCTGGTGAGCATACCCTTCGGTATTATCGGGGCAATTTTGGCCCATCTCCTACTGGGCTTTGATCTGTCTATGATGTCCATGTTCGGTATGGTCGCCCTGACCGGGGTAGTGGTCAATGACGCCATTGTTCTTATTGAGCGCATCAACGAGAACCTGGCCGAAGGGATGTCTTTTTTCAATGCAGTGATCAAGGGGGGAGCACGCCGTTTCCGGGCTATCCTCCTGACTTCTGTTTCCACAGTGGGCGGGCTGGCACCGTTGATTCTGGAGACCGATATGCAGGCCCGGTTTCTTATTCCTATGGCCCTCTCCTTGGCAGGCGGGGTTGTCGGGTCGACTGTCCTGACCCTGGTTTTGATCCCCAGCCTGTTGGCTATTGTGAACGACTGGCGCCGGGTGATCGGTCGCTTGCAGACCGGTATTTGGTTGGAACGCGAGGCGGTGGAGCCTGCCGCTGCGAGAAGGGTGGATCGGATGGAATGAGAAATATGCGGAGCTTGTTAAACCGGTCGTCTGCTCTCATCTGATAATGCTGCCTGATGCAGCCTGAAAAAAGTAACCGACGCTCTCTTTTTTTAAAAGCTGGAATTTTCTTGCGGCACAAGGGGAAATCTCGGAATCGCTCGGATCTTCCCTTTGTTTTTGGGTGGTTACGCTGAAAAAATGCTTGTTTTTTTGCTGTGCAGCTTATATATGGTATTCATCTGTACTGATTAATTGCGGCCTTGGCTGGAGTTGATCTTGTAAACCGCAGGCTGAGTTTGCAGTCCTGCACCGGGACTTCGTAACAGGAATCCGCTTTTTTTTAAAATGGTTTCATAAGGAAACCGCGTAGCAAGGAGTATCACAATGGCAGAAGGAACAGTAAAATGGTTTAACGATTCCAAAGGATTCGGATTTATTGAGCAAGATGGCGGATCAGATGTCTTTGTCCATCATTCGGCAATTAAGGCCGATGGGTTCAGGAGCCTGCAGGAAGGTCAACGAGTAACTTTTGATGTTGTTGACGGTGCGAAAGGGCCTGCCGCAGAGAATGTTGTTTCTCTGTAACGTCTTGTTTTTTTTAAGGTGAAATCCCCTCCTTTTTTCAGGGGAAGGTTTCGTTGGATCAAGAGTGCACGAGCTGCACTCTTGATGATTTTTTTTAAGCGTTTTTTCCGTAAAACTCTCTCTTTTCCTTTTTTTCCTTTTTTTCCTTCTTTTTTCTGTCGGTCATCAAAAAGATTTTTTTTATAGAGGAAAAATGCCCGATAAATTTCCTCTTTCCTGCCTGTGTTACTTTTTGATATCAACTAGTTATTGTATTTTTGTTTTTATTTTCGTCTCTTTTTAAGATATCCTGCGGTGTCGACATTACTCTTGACACAGTAATAATTCTTAATTACTTTAAGAGAATAATAATAACTAACAGCAGGTGATCCGATGAAAAATATCTTACGAATGACCCACCAGCGTGAATTGATTCTTGAAGAGCTTGGAAATTGCCACAACCATCCTACTGCTGATGCACTGTATGAGCGGATCAAAAAAAAATTACCGCGTATCAGCTTGGCCACCGTGTATAGGAATCTTGAGATTCTGTCCGAAGCAGGAATGATCAGGAAGCTGGAAATCAGCGGGCGTCAGAAGCGGTTCGATAAGGAAATTGAGCAGCACGACCATATTTTCTGTGTGCAATGTCGGCGTGTTGATGATATTAAGTTTGATCAGAGTCGGTTATTCTCTTTAGAGGAAGAGCAAAGTCAGGGATACAAAATTTCCGGCTGCCGGGTGGAATTTTACGGAGTTTGTCCGAAATGTCAGACGAAGAACAGAAAAAAGCAGGCAGGCAAGGGAGAATGTAACGGGGGGGGGGTAAAGATTACCTGTAAAAAGAAAGGATTGAGTGGTCGGCAGCGCGAGGTTCTTGAGGTCTTGGCAAAATCAGATGATGTCTGTGCCAATAAAGACATTGCCGCTGTCACCTCGTTGGACCCCAAGCAGATCAGTTGTCAGCTCACCGCGCTGAAAAAGAAAGGGTTTGTTGCAAGCCCGGTCCGTTGTAAATATAAAATAACCGAAGCTGGAAAAGCAGCATTTTAGCAAAAAGGAGACAATATAATTATGACCGCATTGCAAGGTTCCAGGACAGAGAAAAATATCCTTACCGCGTTCGCCGGAGAATCCCAGGCCAGAAACCGCTACTCGTTTGCGGCAAAAGTGGCTAAAAAGGAAGGGTTGGTGCAGATTGCCAACATCTTTGAAAAAACAGCTGAGCAGGAACGGGCCCACGCCAAGAGCCTGTTTAAGCTGCTTGAAGGTGGTGAGGTGGAAGTGCAGGCTTCCTTTCCTGCCGGAACCATAGGAACGACCACGGAAAACCTGGAAGCC
>MTKS01000036.1 GCA_004028495.1 Candidatus Electrothrix marina | reverse complement strand
CGGTCAGGCTGTTAGCCTCTTCTCTGCCCGGAACCACTCCGTTTCCCAGCAGGCCCGCATACCAGGCTGCAATGAACTGGTCAATCTGCTCCTCATGAAAGGGGGCCAGGGTGACCGGTGAAAATGCTCCCCGCAACTGCCATTCCGGGCGGGCATAGGAGAGAATGCGACAGGTGACGATAAAACGGCAGTCAGGATAGCGTTCAACAAAAGCCGCAATACTGTCGCGCACCGCCTCGCGCTGTTCTTTGCCGACCTCGTCCAGGCCGTCAAGCAAGATAAGCGTCTGCCCCTTTTCCAGCTGCTCCTCAAGATGTCGGCCCACAAAACCCATGTTTTGGGCCTTGAGCCGGAAAACGATAAAGGCGGACAGCAGGAGGCAGTCCTTGGGAATATCATCCCGACCGCACCAGGCAGCAAAATCACGGAGGATAATCGAGATGGGAAGGAGATCAAGCTGCCTCTCTGGCCAGTCGCTCAGCTGTTCTTTTGCTTCACATTTCGGGTAGAGATGATGGCGGGCCAGACAGAGGGCAAGATGATTGACAAAGGTGGATTTGCCCGAGCCGGGATCACCCAACACCACCAGCTGCTTCCGGGTTGCTGCGGCCTCCAGTACCCGCAACGGACGCTCGCGTTCTTTCTCTTTTTCTCCCTGCTCCTTGATCCTGTCCGTGGTATCCAGGGCGATATAGACCCCGGCCAGATCCAGGTTGTCTTGCTTGACGCAGGCATCACCGCTGTCCGCATCCAGACCGCGCATGGGCAGCTTGCCGAGGCGTCCGACCAGAGAGCGCAGGTAGATGGATAGGGCCTTGTCCGGGTCTTCAGCTGGTTGGCCCTGGTATATATTGCCCTTGAAATCCCCGACAAGGGCAAACCCGCCTGCACCGGCAGTTGCGGAATGATCGCCTTGGCCTATGGCCCCTAAACCGCTATTTTCGGCCACCGCTGTTGTTTGTTTCGGTTCAGCCTGATCAGCAGCACCGAGCTTGGCTTCCGCCTCAGCCAATCTGCGCTTCAGCTCGGCAATCTCTTCTTCCTGGGTTTTACTGTTCATCCCTGCTCTCCACCATCTTGATCCATACCTTCTTCCCTTATTGAGGTGACTCAACAACCTGACAAAGAACAAAGATAACCGACACCTTGCAAGACAGCAACCGAATACGAGATATAACTACATGAGTATTTATTACACATATAAATCAGAACTTCAGAGAGATAAAACACTCGCACCTGATAACCTATGCTTGACTCCGCCGCTCTTTCATGTCATTACATCTGAGAATAACCATGCAGCAGGAACTTCACTCATCGTTTCTTACTGCTGAACCGACCAACTACTCAGGTAGAAATCATAATGCCAATACGTATTTCTTTGATAACAGAGGCCATCATTACCATCATCCTGGGGGTGACGCTCCTTCTTCCGGCAACCGGCTTTGCCGTTGACAGCAGCACCCTGCTCCAATTTCTGGGCACGGAACATACGCCTCTCCTTCCCCTATTACCGGCTTCTCTCCCCGTTGCAGACAGCTTTAAACCGAGCATAACCTCTTACGCCGGCACTGTCACCCAAGTGCAAGGGGCGGTCTATGTCTACCATCAGGACGGAACAGCAGCCTATAAACTGAAAAGCAACCTGCCTCTTTTTAACGGCGACACCTTGGTTACCGAAAAAAAAAGCAGCGTCACCTTACAGATGGCCGATGATACCACTCTAACCCTTGCGGCCCAAACCAAGCTGACCATTGACAGATCCCTGCCCAGGATAAAGGTTCGGGACACATTTCTGAAACTTTTTTTCGGCAGGATACGTACCTTGGTGAAGAAACTTTCCGGGGAATATATAATCAGAACACCGACCGCCAGTATCGGTGTGCGGGGAACAGATTTTGCAGTGGCAGTAGCACCTGCTCCGAAAAACAGGCTGCCGGGAAGGAGGAAGACAGCACCGACAGGATTGCTGACAGCGGTACTCACGGGAGGAAATCAGTCAACGGTGGAGCTTGCCGGTCTCTTTGGTCCCTCAATTGCGGTCAAACCTTTTTCAGCTGCCGGAGTGTATTCAGGCAGCCGGGCCGAGCAGGTTGTGTATGTCGGCCCCGCCGCCGTACCTTTGCTTCAAAGAATTGCCCCGACTCCGCAAACCGGATTCAGCCCCGGCCGTTCCGGCCTTCCGAATCTTCCGAAAAAGTCCGCTCCGGTCGCTGCTCCCTGTTGGCCCTTTCCCGGTACGGGTACGGGCAACGGTTTAAAATATTTCAGAGTGTGCGACTAGATTGAGAAAGCGGACATCAAGCTGCGGTCTGAAACAAAATAGCCATTACTGTCTGCGCGGGTCAAAGGCCTCACGCAGGGCTTCGCCGATAAAAATCAGCAGGATCAGGGTGCCGACCAGGACGATAAAGGTCGTCAGGGAGAGCCACCACGCCTCGATGTTACCCTTACCCTGTTTCAGCAGTTCGCCCAGACTCGGTGTTGTGGGGGGCACTCCAAGACCGAGAAAGTCCAGGGCGGTCAGGGAAAGAATTGCGGAAGATATCCTGAAAGGAAGAAAGGTGATCACCGGGGTCATGCCGTTGGGCAGGAGATGACGGTACATAATGGTCAGATTGCCCACGCCCAAGGCCTTGGCCGCCTTGACATATTCCATATTGCGGCCCTTGAGGAACTCCGCCCGCACATAATCGGATAATCCCATCCAGCCGAATAAGGAGAGCAGAATCAGCAGCAGCAGGATGCTGGGCTTAAAGATTGAGGCGAAGATAATCAGCAGATAGAGTTCCGGCATTGAACTCCAGATCTCGATAAAGCGTTGAAAAAATAAATCCGTCCGGCCGCCGAAATAGCCTTGGACTGCTCCGGCGATTATGCCCACAAAGGTCCCGATCAGGGTCAGAGCAAACCCGAAAAGGACAGAAAGGCGAAATCCGTAAAGTAAACGGGCCAGGACATCTCTGCCCCGGTCATCAGTACCGAGGATATTTTCTTTCGCCGGGGGTGACGGAACAGGCCGGTCAAGTTCAAGATTAATCGAGGTATAGTCGTACGGATTTAATGGAAAAACAACTTTATTGCCGTCTGAGGTCAATTTTTCCAGGATATAGGGATCCTGATAATCTGTCTCGGTTTCAAAATCACCGCCAAACACGGTTTCCGGATAGACTTTAAACAAGGGGCAATAATATTCGCCCTGGTATTTGACCAGTAAGGGTTTATCATTGCTCAAGACCTCGGCAAAAAGGGAAACGCCGAACAAAAGGCTGAAGATCAACAGGCTATAGTAGCCTCTTCGATTTTTCCGAAAGCCCCGCCATCTGCGGGCCGCAAGTGTTTGTTTTTTTACTGCCACCTTCTTCTCCCTTTCCTGCTCACTGCAATTTCTCAAAACTGATTCTCGGGTCAACCCAGACATAACTGAGATCGGAAAGCAGTCTGGCAATCAGCCCGATCAGGGTGAAAAAATACAGAGTTCCCAACACCACCGGATAATCCCGATTCAGAACAGAATCATAGGCCAGCAGGCCCATACCGTCCAAGGAAAAAATCGTTTCTATGAGCAATGATCCTGTAAAAAAGGCGGTGATAAAGGAACCGGGAAAGCCGGTAATGATCGGGATAATGGCATTGCGGAACACATGCCGGTACAGAACCTGATTATCGCCAAGCCCCTTGGCCCGTGCCGTCATGACATACTGCTTGCGGATTTCTTCCAAAAAGGAGTTCTTGGTCAGCATGGTCATGACCGCCAGACTACCCACTGTTGAGGAAATAATGGGCAGCACCATATGCCAGAGATAATCCAGAACCTTGCCTGTCCCGCTCAAATCAGCCCAATTATCCGAGACCAGTCCGCGCAGGGGGAAAATATTCCAGAAGCTGCCCCCGCCAAAGAGGACAATGAGAAGGATACCCAGAACAAATCCGGGTATAGCATAGCCGATAAGAATGACGGTACTGGTGAGTACATCAAAACGGGACCCGTCAACAACAGCCTTGCGAATCCCGAGAGGAATACAGACCGAATAAACGATCAAAAAAGTCCAGATGCCCAAGGACATGGAAACCGGCAATTTTGAAATAACCAGCTGCGCAACACCCTTCTGATGATAATATGAGTCGCCGAAATCAAAGACCAGATAGGAGCCCATCATGGAAAGAAAACGCTGCATGGGCGGTTTATCAAAACCGTACAGCTTTTTCAACTGGTCAATGCGCTCCTGATCAAGCCCCTGTTTCCCCTGATAAAGACCTGAGCGCCCGCCGCCTGACTCACCGCCCGCACCACGGCCTTCAATCTGGGCCATCATCTTCTCAACCGGCCCTCCAGGCACAAACTGAGTGATAACAAAGGTGATAAACATGACCCCGAACAGGGTGGGGATCATGAGGAGAAATCGCTTGAGAATGTACAGGCTCACAGTTCCACCACAGCCACGGATCCGCCTCTTCTGGGGTCGCCGATCCCGCCGATACCGGGCATCACCGCATGCACCCCGCCGAAGTAGAGATCCGGCGCTTCCCAAAGGTTGACTTGAACCTGCTCTTGCAGAGCCTGCATTGCCTCCGCGCTGAAGCCGGGTTCAACCTGAAGAATTTCCTCGTCCCCGTCCCAGTACATTCTCGGGGCTAGGACGGCCCCAGAAAGGTCTTTCCTAAAATCAATAACTTGGGTCAGTACCTGAGACAGGGCCGTTCGGATGCGCTTGGAGCCTCCGCTGCCGAAAACCAGTTTGACCTCATTATCATAAAGCAGGGCGGATGGCGACATCATGGATCCGACCCGTTGCCCCGGCGGTTCAGCATGGAACCCGCCCGGATGGAGATCATCCTCACCCATCATATTATTGAGCATAATGCCGGTTCCCGGCACAAAATAACCGGAGCCTTCCCCGTTGGAGCAGGTCATGGAGGCAATATTGCCCATGCTGTCCGCAACGGAGACATGGGTGGTGCCCCGACTGAATTGACGAATTCGTTCCGCACTTGCCTGGACTTCCTGACCGGCAGCATAATCCGCCAAGGCCTGCGGGCTGACGAGGCCCTGTTTTCGCAGCCGTTCCACTTCGCGCATAAGCCCTAAAGTCCGCAGCAGATGCTCCGGGCTGCCCCACTCCTGAACAGGCCCGGCAACATCCCATGTTTTCTCCTGCAGGAGCAGGGACAGACCGATCAGGGAACCGCCGAAATCCGGTGCTGTCAGCAGGATATGATCATGGTACGGTACCCGCAGCGGCTTGCGCTCAATCACCTTATAGGCGGCAAGGTCACGGGCCGTGAGAAGGCCGTCGCCGTTGCGCATGTCCTGATCAATCCGAGCAGCGATATCACCGGTATAAAAATCCTTGCCTTTTTCCTCGGGCAAATGGCGGAGAAAATCCGCAAGCTCAGGGTTTGCCAAGGTTTCGCCGACCTGAAGAAGATGTCCGTCAGGCTCATACAGCCTGCACCCGGTCTCGCTTATTTCCAGGATCGGACGGAGAATCTTAATAAAATAGGCCTGCACCCGGTTCAGCTCATGGCCTTGCGCCAACTTAATTGCAGGCTCCACAACCTCTTTCAGCGGCATCCTTCCTAACCGTTCGTGAATATGGAGTAATCCTTTCAAGGTGCCGGGGACAGCCGCAGAACCGAGCCCGATATTAAACTCCTGACTTGATCCGGAAAAATCAACATCTATGGGATAAAAATGCGGTTCCAGCTTGGAAGTCTCCAGACCGAGGCCCGGAGTATCAACAAAGAAATCAAAAAATATTTCCTGATGATCCGCTGTACGGGCCAAGGCAAATCCGCCTCCGCCCAGACTGGTCAGCATCTGCTCCGCAACAGTACCGGCAAAGCCAGCTGCAACCACTGCGTCAAAGGCATTGCCGCCCGCCCCCAGGATAAGAGCTGCCGCTTCAGCCACTGCTTCATGACCGGCAGCGACAATTGCTTTGTTCTTTACATTCATCTTCATTCCTGCTCTCTCAGCCAATAATCATTTCTCAGGCCGGTGATCATCTCTTTGAATTTTTTCTTTTCGCCTCCGGCCAGCCGACGCTGGCGATCCGCACATGTGCCCTGTTCCAAAATTTTATAAAGCTCACGAATATATCCTGTGGTCTGAAACCGGTCGGTCACAGGCCGAATGATTTGAAATAATTGATCTGCCGCCTGCCGCAAAGTGAGATTGGAGCTGCCTAATAATCCGTAGGCATCGACAAAACGTCCGTCAAGCCCGTGTCGGGCTGCCTGCCATTTATTACATTTCAGCAACTGTAAACTGACCGGTCGGGAAGAAGGATCGGTTTCAGCAAGGTAGGCGGCCAGAGCCTGGATAGCGGCTGTCAATCCCAGGATGGAATAAAATCGACACGGCAGATCGCAGATACGTATCTCCACAGTCCCGAATTTCGGGCTTGGTCGTACGTCCCACCAGAGATCCTTGAGGCGTTCAATAGCCTGATGCGCATGCAGATTGCTTACCTCCTCCGCATAGCCCTGCCAATTCCCGAGATGGCCGAAAATACCTGCCAGAGGAAGTGCCTCAAACAGCTTGGTCCTATAGGACTGAAATCCGGTATCCTGACCGCAGAAAAACGGTGAGGAACTGCTCAGGGCGAGGAGAACAGGGAGATAGGGCTGAATCATGTCGCAAACCCTGATCGCGGTGTCGCCATCAGGCATTCCCACATGGACGTGCATTCCCTGGGTAATGAACTGCCGCCCGACCTGTTGCAGTTCATCCATGATCCGCTGATACCGCTCTCCCTTGCTCAACACCTGGGCGGACGGATCCGCAAAGGGATGAAGGCTTGTCGAATAGAGGTAGCAGTCCTCCCTCATCGCAACATCTTCAACCAAATGAATGAGTCGGCTGAGATCAGCAGCCACATCATCGACAGTATCGCAGACACCGGTTTGCAGCTCTATAATAGACTGAAGAAACTCGGGAACAATCCTGTCGCTCCCTTCGGGAACAAGGTCTTCCAGAATGCTGTTCGCCCGTGGCACCAGATCCAGGGTACTGCGGTCAACAAGCTGAAATTCCAGCTCTACACCGAGAGTGCACGCCCGGCTGCCGGTAAATACAGGCGTGAATACGTTATCTTCCATCTATCAGGTTTCCCGATTCACGATTTTTGCAGATATCGTAAACCATAGACGGCAACAGTGGCCAGCCATCGGCTTCCGCAGGCTAAAACTTTTTCGTCAAAATCAAAACTGCCGGAATGGGCAGGTCCTGCACTCGGGTCTTTTGCAGCCCCGAAGCGAATCATGGTTCCGGGAATTTTCTGCTGATAAAAAGAGAAATCTTCTCCCCCGAGACTGGGAAATCCTTGGGAAATAACCTGATCAGCTCCGACAACCTCCCGAGCCGCCTGCCGGGCAAGAGCGCAGGAAACCGGATCATTCACCACAGCGGGCAGGCCCCGGTGGAGGGTGAAACTGATCTCGGCCCTGCACATTTCCTCAAGACCGCGCACCACGCCCTGCATCCTCCTGATGATCTGCTCTCTGGTATCCGGGTGGGTACTGCGAATAGTCCCCTCCAGCACAGCCCTGCCGGCAATAACGTTATGCACCGCTCCCGCTGCGATCCGACCGACAGTAATCACACCGGGACGGGCCGGATTGATCATTCGGGAAACCATAGTCTGAATATTCAGCACCAGACTCGCACCGACCACAACAGCGTCAACCGCTTCGTGGGGCCTGGCCGCATGTCCGCCCCGGCCGCAGATTTCAATGAGAAAAGGATCGGCATAGGAGCAGATAAGCCCTTGGTCAACAGCCAGATGCCCTACCGGATGATGGGTGTCGATATGGCCGCAGAAGATCATCTCCACATCCTGCAGGCAGTTGTCGGCAATCATAGCCTCAGCCCCGTTTCCCGCCTCTTCCGCCGGCTGAAAAAGAAGCGCCGCTCTGCCGCCGATTTCATCAAGAACAGTACTCCGGGCCAGTAATTCCGCTGCTCCGAGCAGCATGGCCGTGTGTCCATCGTGGCCGCAGGCATGCATCACCCCGGACTGCTGCGATGCAAAATCAAGACCGGTTTCTTCGAGGACAGGCAGGGCATCCATATCAGCCCGCAGGGCGACACAAGGGCCTGTACCTTTACCCAATTCAGCCCTGATGCCGGTTCCTCCGGCCAGTCCCGCCGCATAGCTGATCCCCAGCCTGTCCAACTCTTTTCCAATCAATGCGGAGGTCTGTTTCTCTTGATAGGCAAGCTCAGGGTGGCGATGCAAGGCCCGGCGGATCTCCAGAAGTCTCTGTTCCTGCTCCTCAATCACAGTAAACAAGGCTATTCCTGCTCAACCAGTTCATCATTTTCAAAGACCCCTTGAACAACACGACCATCAGCATATTTGATTGTTCCTGCACCGTTCCTGCGCCCGGATTTAAACATCCCTTCGTACACAGTACCGTCGGCCGAGGTCAACTTTCCATGCCCGTGCGGCAGATCGTTTTTGAATTCTCCTTTGTATTTTTTGCCGTTTTTATAGACCAATTCCCCTTTTCCAGAAAAGAAGCCGTCGGAAAATTCTCCTTTATAGTAGCTGCCGTCCGGAAAAACATAGGTGCCTTTGCCCTCAAAGACTCCTCTGACAAAATCCCCTTCATAGGATGAGCCGTCAAGATAGGTGAACAGACCTTTTCCTTCGCGTTCTCCCTTTTTAAAGGTACCGCTGTACCGACGTCCGTCCGCAAAGACATAGGTTCCTTGCCCATGAAACTTACCTGCGGAGAATTCGCCTTCATAGGTTTCTCCGTCTGCCAGCTGCATGGTGCCCCGGCCTTCCATTTTTCCTTCTTTGAATTCTCCCTGATAATGGGAAGAATCCGGCAACTCAACCTCTCTTACCCCGCTGAACGAGCTTTTTTCTTTATCTTCCTCTCCATGAAAAGAATAAGGAATTTCATTGATCAGAACAAGCTGCCCCTCTTCCTCCTGTTTTTCTTCAGAACGGGAAGGAGTCTCCTCTCCGCTGATATCAAATTCTTCAACAGGAGGTTCATATTCAGCAGGGGGAACCTGCGGCACAGACTCAACAACTTTTTTCACAGAGGCTACAGGTACCTGAATGCGTATTTCTGTCTCCCGTCCCCCTGCCTCTTCTTCAGTATTTTGAACATCAGACACCTTTTCCGTCACCTGTTCTGTCACCTGTTCAATATGTTCTTCAGGGTACTCGACAGGCGGTTCAACTGTATCTGTTACCAGCTCTTCCTCGATCAGACTGTCCACCACCTCCATTTCAGGATTCTGAACAGGTTCAAGAGGGGCATGTACTTCTTCAGTGCGTCCCTTCTCCGGCTGAGCGACAATGACAGTTTTTTCCTTCTTCGCTTTTTTTACCTTCTTTGCCCTATCGGTGCGGGCGACTGCTGCAAGTGCAGGGGCATCATTCCTGTCATTCTGTTTTTTCTCTTCAGGGGCAGGAGGAGACTCAACTGCTGTTTCGGTTCGTTTTGTGCGAGGAACCCGACCGGCCGGTTCATTCTTGGAAAAAAGCCCTTCATAGACCCGCCCGTCCGCATATTCCAGTTTTCCTATACCTACCCTGATCCCCTTTTCCCATTGGCCCACATAGCGGGAACCGTCTCCATAGGTCATGGTTCCTTCACCGTGCGGCAACCCGTTCAGCAGATCGCCCTTATACTGCTGGCCGACATCGGACCAAGTCACAGTTCCCATTCCGGTAATTGCTCCGTCAAGAAAGGTCCCGATATAGGTCCGTCCGTTTTTTTCCTTTAAGGTCCCGCGTCCGTTATACAGGTCATTTTCAAAATATCCTTCATAGCGGGTGCCGTCGGTCATTTGCAGGATTCCGTAACCCTGGCGGACCTTGTCAACATAGCCGCCGATATAGACAGTGCCGTCAGCATAACGACGCACCCCCTTACCGTCCGGATGACCGTCACGAAATTCTCCTTCAAAGCTGCCGCCGTCGGCCATGATCATCTCGCCCTTTCCATGCAGGAAGTTGCTTCGGAAATCACCGACGTATTTTCGGCCGTCCGGATACATCAGGACGCCTTTGCCATGAAACTTGCCGAGCTCGAATTCTCCCTGATAGCGTCGCCCGTCAGCCTCTTTCAGGATACCTTCTCCGTCAATAACACCGTTTTTAAAGGCCCCCTTATAGGAACGGCCGTCTAAGGTCTTTAATATACCGAAACCGTGGAACTTACCTCGGACAAACTCGCCATCATACTGCATCCCGTCAGGAGTGACCAGCCGTCCGCGTCCCCAGAGAAAACCTTTTTTAAATTCACCCTCGTATACCCGTCCATTCGTACTTTGTAACTTTC
>MTKS01000035.1 GCA_004028495.1 Candidatus Electrothrix marina | reverse complement strand
AGTTATTATCTCTCCATAAAATATCTATCAGACCGGTATGATGCAACACGTCCAAAACGTTTTCCGTTGTCTTGCCTTTATCGGAATTGAACTCCGATCTTGGAAAAACAGAAAACATACAGGGAACGGAATACGATGTTGAAGTACCGCAGGAAAACACCTTGCTGAAGTTAACAATATCTTCTTTCTTTAACTGCGGATTTGTCTCTCTCGAATAACCGTCCAGGGAAAAATGATCAGCCCGTGCAGCCTCGCCGACCACAAGGATAACGAGTTTCTTTGCAGTATGCCCTTTGTCCTCTTTAATGTCCTCTTCAACTGTTGCGTCAAGGCCGAGAGGCTCCACCTTCACGTCGTGCAGAGTAAAATTTTTGCCAATATACTTGGATAAGGAATACACGTAATAGATCGGATTACTGTACCATCGCAGCGGTTCATGCTCTCGAAAAAATGAAGTATAGAACTTACTGAAAGTGAGTACGACGGCAAAAATCGCTATCAGGGCGATAAGACTGTCTCTGATTTTGCGGAGAACAGCCCGCCGAAAGGACTCCTTTTGCACGGATACTCTGAACACCGCATAACTGGGCAGCAGCCCGAGTATTAAAAAATAGCCTGCCATCCTCAAATTGAGCAAATCCGAGGTTTCATTCCAGTTTGTCTCGACAATATTTTGAATCATGATATAATCTATAACTATATCATACGTATCCATAACATAAGCTGCCACGGAAGAAACCAGCAGAAACAGGATGAGAACAGGTTTTGTCGGACAGACAGAACTCGCCAAGGTAAGAAAAAGACCTATAGCAAGTACGCCCCCGGCAGCCAATGAAGCTAAGAACAGAAAATTCTTGAAGGAGAACGGATAGACCTCTAAAATATGGTGAAAAAATGTACTATTATCAAAGATAATAAAAAACAGAGCAGAAAAAACAACAAGTTGTGTTGCGGTGATTTCTTTTCCTTCGGGAAAAACAGAGCTGAGATAACTTGGTTTCATAATTCCTTGAGCAACGAACAGGCAACGACAAAAAAAGGGATTCTCTATGCCGCCTGTTCCATTTTTTTACCGGAGTTCCACGACAGGAATAACGCGCTGCAGGAGTAACGCTCGTTGTGCAATTTTTGCAATTCAAGCAGCTAACAAGCTGAACAGAAAAGGATCCGGCGGGTTTTCCTGATTTTAAAAAAAACGGCAACATCTTTGATATACGTATATACAGCCGAATGAAGCCGTGCGCAACACATGCGCAACAAATTGAGGACTTCCATTGTCAGGGATGCAGCAAGAGCGTATTTGACATAGCCGATGTATACAGTTATGCAGTTGAACCTATCACTTTTTATGCAACTACGTAACTCCTATTTCTCTTGAAATTAGAAATTCACTTGCAAAACAGCACCAGCCCATCTACTTTAACAGTGTTTATGTAGCAGACTATGTTGCAGACATTTCAGGTGCCGTTCCCGGAACAGGAAGCGTAAAAAATTTTAAAAGCGCCTATTGACATCAAACTCATTTAACGAGGCATCCAGAACCAGACGTGACCAATAAAAAACCGATAAACATCAACTCAGTCGAAGAATTAACCTGTATCAATAAATTCGGTACATTTTTCGGGGTTCCCCAATCTGTTTTTGATCAGGTCTGGCAGGAACTCAGCAGTCCGGAAAAAAACTCCGTCGCCTATGTCTCTATGGAGATCGGCGCGGATCCGGATATTTTTCATCCTGTGCAGGATTTTCTCAAAGAAGAAAAATATACGAAAAGTATTGATCCGAATATCCAGAAACTGCTGGATAAATATCTTGATGGTCCACGAAAGATCCCTAATTACAGTGGTGGGTTGGGAGTACTTGCCGGAGACACCCTCAAGAGCTTCGCAGACACCCATATACCGGTGATGGCCATTTCTCTACTGTACAGAGAAGGCTATTTTTCCCAACTTGTTGATTCACGAGTCGGTCAGATTGATCAGGCCACAACTTGGTCCCCGGAAGCAACGCCGACCCTCTTTCAACTGCAAGACCCTGAGCATCCGGGCCAGCCCCTGGAAATAACAGTTCATTTTTTCAATGAATATGATCATCCCACCGAGGCCAAGGCCCATGTCTGGATGAAAATGGAAGTCAGCGAGGAACTGGATTATTTTGTGCCGGAATTCTTATTGGACTACTCAATTCCTTCTTCACCACCTTGGGTCCGTGAAGCAGGTCTGCGCTTATATAATGCCACATCGGCCATTATGAAGGCGAATCAGCGCCGTATGCTCGGCTCAGGAATTCTGCCACTGACCGAGGCTCTGGGCCTGACTCCCAATACCATCCATCTCAACGAACAGCACGGGGTTGCGGTGACCCTGCATCTGATACTCCGTCAGCTTGAAAAGACACTGGGCAAAGAGTACAGAAATGCTATGCGTGATGAAGACATTATAACTGCGGCTCAAGAGGTTGCGCAGCATATCGTCTACACCATTCATACGCCGGTCAAGGCCGGGCACGACCGATTCGCCCGCTCACTGTACACCGGCATCAGCCACGAAACCTGTCACCATATCCTGAACCTGCTGGCCAGTGATGCGGACTCGCCCCATGAATACAATTTCACCGCCTTTGCCATGCGGGTGAACCGGGCCATCAACAGCGTCAGCCGTCTGCACCGGGATGTCACCAGAAAACAGTTTCCGGATGTTGCCGACAAGATCAAGGCGATTACCAACGGGGTTCATCATCTGTCGTGGATCAGTGAAACAAGGGCTGAGCTCTTTGACAATACCGAAGAGCTGGCAGGCTGGCGTGATGACCCCGGTGTTTTCGCCCACATGAAATTGCGTGACGAGCAATCTTTTCGAAAGCAGTTACAGCAGGCCTGGCACCGGGACAATCAGGCACTGATAGAGTACATCAATACGATGCTCCTGGATCACCGTACCCAGATGGATACCACCTGGATTGATCCTCCCAATTATCTCTCCCATCGGCTTCCGGAAGAATCCCGTCTGCTTCCCGGCGTATTCACCGTGGGTTTTGCGCGACGATTCTCCACCTATAAACGTGCGGATCTTATTTTTGATGATATTCCCGCCTTAGCTGATATTCTGGTGAAGAATAACTGGCGAATTAATTTTCTTTTTGCTGGCAAGGCCCATCCCCAGGACGAACCGGGCAAATCCGTACTGAAGCTCATTCTGGACAATCAGGAAGAGCTGCACACCCGGAGTAACGGCTTGGCCCAGCTTATTTTCATTCCCGGCTATGACATGCGGATTGCCAAGATGATGGTTTCTGGAGTACATACTTGGTTGAACAGCCCCAAACGCCCCTTGGAGGCATCCGGCACCAGCGGCATGAAAGCCGCCATGAACGGCGTCCCCAACCTCAGCGTCATGGACGGGTGGTGGGTGGAAGGATACCATGAAGGAGCAACAGGATGGAAATTCGGGTATGATGGCCCTCTGAATGCCGACAGTCTCAGTGAGCATCCAGACACCCTCCTCTATGCTGAAGACTCACAGTCCTTTTACCGGCTCCTCCCCAAAGTACTTGAGCTGTTCTACGAGCGTCATGACGAATACATGCAACTTGCCGTTAATAACCTGCGACTCAATGTCCCCATATTCAATACCCATCGAATGGCTGCTGAATACGTCAGCAAATACGACCTTGAGCTTCCCGCAGAGACTGACGCTCGTATAAAGGAATTTCAGAAACTCTACCGAAGTGAGCCCTCTGATGCCTGAGCGCGGACACCGGATGCGGAACTAAGCAAAAAGACAAGGAGAAAACAATTATGGCCCGTCATATCAACCCGAGCAGATCAACCAATAAAGCGATTGACGCCCTTGACAGGAAACGAGAAAGGGAACGTCGTTTCATCCTGAACAAGGCCAGAGACAATGCGCAGGATCTGGCAATAATCCTGGTTCAGCGACTTATGGATGAGCATATCATCGAAACCAATGATGTCCATGCCATCCAGCAGGGCGTTGAGCGACAACTACGAGAACCGGCAGACATGGAGGAATTCGAAATTCGATTAAAAATCGCCGATATCCGATCCCTTGTTCCTGACCCCAACATCCTCAGTCTCTATCTCACGGCCTATGTCATTGATGATCTCATCAAACATCCTAAGATTCAGGATGTGTTCGGTGATGATCTTGACGTGTATAAGGCTATTGACACCGTGCTGAACAAATTAAAACAATAAGGTGAGCAGCAGTAAACCGGCGTTGGTTTTCGCCAACAGCAAAGGTGAAATAAGAGATTATGAAGGGCTGACCATGGCCGGTGCCAGCGGGGAGCTTTTTCACTGCCCGGATCATGCGGAGCTGATAGAGTTGCCCGAAGGCAGCGAACTCTTTGTCCTGCCGGGCCGACTTCCCGTCGGCATTGAACCGGATACCGGGGAACCGGCCCTTCTGGATGCTGATCCCTATACCGGGGAAACAGACATATCCGCTGTTGCCGCCTTTATGGCTCCGGCCCATACAGCTGTGTATACAGCTGCTTATCAGAGCCAAGAAAAAGCTCCGCTCCTTCCCCTGTTTGCCTACACAGCAGTAGGATGGATGGATGGAAAATTTTGGGTGGCCGCCTTTCGCAGCGATCAGGATAACCGCCAGGACATTGCTGGATTTAACCAGAATCTCATCAACAAACGGACTGAAAAAAAACTCAGGCAACACCGGGACAACCGCCTGATCCAGCATCTGGGTAAATGCTGCCTGACCTACGGCTGCCCGGCGGCCCGTAATTATTTCCTCGGTCGCTGGGAAGCGCCATTGCCCAGCTCACCCGCCTGTAACGCCTCCTGCGTGGGCTGCATCTCGCTCCAGCCTTCAGGCTGCTGCCCGTCCACCCAGGATCGGATCCGCTTTGCCCCGACAGCCCGTGAAATCGCTGAAATTGCGATCCCGCATCTGAAGAATGCTCCCCGCCCGGTGGTCAGCTTCGGTCAGGGCTGCGAGGGAGAACCGCTGCTTCAGGCATCAACCTTGGAAAAATCAATTCATATGATCCGCCGGCAGACCACGAAAGGCACGATCAACCTGAACACTAATGCCAGCCTGCCCGATGCGGTGGAAAAACTGGCTGCAGCTGGCCTTGATTCCATCCGAGTCTCCATGAATTCGGCTCGCCCTGACTTTCATCAGCGTTATTATCGGCCATCAGGCTTTTCCTTCAAAGACGTTCGCCGTTCCATTGAGGTGATGAAAGCGGCAGGCAAGCATGTTTCCCTGAATTATTTCATCCTGCCCGGCTTTACCGATGATCCTGAGGAGTACGCCGCATTCTGTGAACTCATCGCGTCAACAGGGCCTGATCTTATCCAGCTGCGTAATTTGAATATGGATCCTGAACAGTATAGAAAGGCTGTCCGACACGCACCGACAAAGCCGCCTCTGGGGATGCTGCATTGGCTTCACAGCTTGAAGGAGCAATTTCCTGCCCTCAAATTCGGTTATTTCAATCCCTGTCTGGATTGACCCTGTTGGGCAAACACAGGTTTTTTTGCCCCCTACTCTTGTTGAATCCCTCACCCCGCCAGCAACGCAGTAACCTCGGCCAGCCTTTGTTCGGCTTCTCTCACCCCCTGCTCATCATTACGCTGAAAAAAGGCACAAGCCTTTTGCCACGCCTGCTCAACTGAATCAGCCCCCTGCACCTCACAGGCCAAGATGTGCCCGAAGAAATAGTTCGTTGCAAAATAATGGGTAAACTCTTTCATCCTGCCGAGACGCCGCTCCGGGACAAAACGCTGGACAAGGGCAGCAACAAAATCAGCGTACACCGCTGGCAGGCAGATCTTAACCTTGGGGATATCAAGCCCGTACACCTCTCTGGCAATGTCAGCAAAGAGCCAAGGCGTGTATGCGGCCCCACGACCAATCATAAGCCCGTCCGCGTTACTGATGTGCAGGCATTTTTTCGCATCCGCCACTGAAAGGACAGAACCGTTGGCAATGACCGGAATGGAGATCCATTCCTTTACCTTGGCCACCCATTCCCAATGGGGTTTCCGACAAAATGCCTCCTTGCGCAGGCGGGCATGCACGGTCAGCAGATCAATCCCCTCCCCTTCCAGCATCCGGCAAAAACTCTGTAATTTTTCTTCGGAAAAGGATTCACCAAGTCTTATCTTGGCTGTCAGGGGTAATGCTGTTGCCCTACGGGCTTCAGCAATAATCTCACGAACAAGCTCCGGGGCATCCATCAGGGAGCTGCCGCCGCCGGAACGACGTACCTTAGGAGCCGGGCAACCCAGGTTGATATCAACGGCATCGGCATGCAGGCGATGCAGGGCCTCCAATGCCGGATCGACCTCATCAACCGCTTTCACCAAGAGTTGATAGGAAAGCGGCCTTTCCTGCTCTGTCCGAACAAGAAAAGGAGAAAGATGTTCATTCTCCACAGGGAGTTTACGGGCCGCAAGCATCTCCGTCGACAGCAGCCCTACCCCGCCGAATTGCAACAGGAGAGTACGCAGGGCTGAATGGGTCAACCCGGCCATCGGAGCCAGCAATAAGGGGGCATCAAGGTGAAGATCTTTTATTTTCATTCTGGCCTGGCACCTCTGGCAACAGAAAAATCATTGGGGCAGAGTCAAAAAAACAAAAGAGGCTATCCAACAGACAAACAAACTGTATAATAAATACCCTCATCGCATTTATTAAAACTTGACTTCTCAGAGAATCGTTTTATAAGACATACTAGTTACCTCATATGAATTATCGACCGGCCACCTGACTGCGTACTCACTGCAGTGCCTTTCTCGTTCATGTGCTGGACAAGCAACACCTGTCAAAAGACATTATTATAAACAGGTCGTAGTACTCTCGTACAAAAATCTTTGCGCGTTCCGCCTTCTCAATACAGAGACGGTGAGTGCTCGCCTCAGCAATTTCATCGAGGCTTATCTTTCCCCGTTAACTAGAGAAAAAGATTATGAATGTACCGGAATCCATGATTCGCCTGACAACGCAGCGTCAAATTCTGCTTGAAGAACTCTCCAAGGTAAACAGCCATCCAACCGCATGTGAGCTTTATGAGATGGTACGAAAACGACTGCCCAGAATCGGGCTGGGCACCGTGTATAGAAATCTCGAAATCATGGCTGATTCAGGCATGATACTCAAGCTCGAACTCGGAGGCACACAAAAGCGTTTTGACGCCACCACCGAGCCACATTACCATATTCGCTGTTCTGTCTGCGGAAAAATGGACGATATCACCATTGATGTGCAGGAAAAAATCACGAAAAATGCCGCCCGAAAAACTTCCTATAAAATTTTAGGGCATAATGTGGAGTTCACCGGTGAATGCCCTGCCTGTCAAAAAGCTAAGGCAACTGGAAAGAAGACAAGGAAGGCTGGCGCAGCAGCTTAAACCTTATAAGCCTGCGTATACTCCCTTTCCCTCGTTTCCTCTCAGATCCTTCTTCCACCACCCTAGGTGGGTTGGTTAGTGATCAAGAGAGAAGGAGGCCTTGCAAAAACGACGCTTGCCAACCTTGAGGAGCACCTCTGCGTCTGTGGGGATTTCTGCGTTCACATCTGCAATCTTATCACCGTTCACAGAGACAGCATTTTGTTTGACCATCCGCCGCCCCTCTGAGGTTGATTGCACCAGCCCGGCCTCATGCAGCAGTTTGGGGAGCCAGATTGATTCACCTTCCACAATAATATTCTTTTCCGGAATCTCATCAGGAAGCTCATGGCACTTAAAGATCTGCTCAAAATTCTTTTCCGCCGCATCCGCGGCATCCTGATCATGGAAGCGAGTCACTAACTCTTTAGCAAGCTGCACCTTGACCGCTTTGGGATGGACTTTCCCCTGTTCCATATCCTGTTTGAGCAGAGCAATCTCTTCCAGAGTCAGATCACTGAGCAGTTCATAATAACGAAACATGAGCTCATCGCTCATGGAAAGAACCTTCCCAAAAATATTATCTGCTGATTCGGAAATACCGATATAATTGCCCAGCGATTTACTCATTTTATTGACCCCGTCCAACCCCTCCAGCAGAGGCATGGTCAAGACAACCTGGGGCGGGATTCCGCGAGAACGCTGCATCTCCCTGCCCATGAGCAGGTTAAACAGCTGGTCAGTCCCTCCCAGCTCCACATCAGCCTTCAGGGCGACAGAATCATATCCCTGAATCAGCGGATAAAAGAACTCATGAATAGAGATCGGGCGATGTGCTTCAAAACGTTTTTTAAAATCATCACGTTCCAGCATGCGGGCCACGGTCAGCTCGGAAGCCAGATGAATCATCTCGTATGAGGAAAGCTCCCCCAGCCATACCGAGTTAAAAACCACCTTGGTCTTTGCCGGATTCAGAATCTTAAAAACCTGCTGCTTATAGGTCTCGGCATTGCGGGCAATATCGTCGCGGGTCAGAGGCGGCCTGGTTTCCGACTTACCGGTCGGATCGCCGATCAGGCAGGTGAAATCACCGATCAAAAAAATAACGGTATGACCGAGCTGCTGAAACTGACGAAGTTTCTGCAACAGCACGGTATGCCCCAGATGAAGGTCAGGGGCCGTGGGATCAAAACCCGCCTTGATAATCAGCGGTTCATCCTTTTCTATGGCGTTCCTGAGCTTCTCTTCCAGGTCTTCCCGGGAAATAAGCTCGGCACAGCCGCGCTCTATGAGTGCTATCTGTTCCTCAACGGATTTCATGGTTCTCACAGCTCCTTATTTCGCATACTCAACAGCTCGGGTTTCCCGAATAACCGTCACCCGAATCTGGCCGGGATAGGTCAGTTGTTCCTCAATGGATTTGGCAATATCACGACTCAACAGCATGGCCTCATCATCATGCACCTTTTGACTGTCCACGATAATCCGTAAATCCCGGCCCGCCTGTACGGCATAGGATTTATCAACCCCTTCAAATGAGTTGGCAATATTCTCCAAATCTTCCAATCGCTTTACATAACTCTGCAGCATCTCTTTCCGGGCGCCGGGACGGGCGCCGGACAGGGCATCCGCCGATTGCACCAGGACATCAAGAACGCTTTTCGGCGGGAGATCTTCATGATGGGCTCCCACGGCATAGACAATATCATCGGCCTCGCCGTATTTTTTCACCAGATCACGCCCGATCATCGCATGGGAGCCTTCCACCTCGTGATCCACGGCCTTGCCGATATCATGGAGCAGACCGGCCCGCTTGGCTTTTTTCACATCCAGGCCCAGTTCCGCCGCCATAACACCGCACAGGAAGGCCACTTCCAAAGAGTGCTGCAGTATATTCTGACCGTAGCTGGTCCGATATTTCAAGCGTCCGATCAGATTCACCAATTCCACATGCATACCGTGGGCATTGACATCAAAGGTGGCCTGCTCACCGACCTCTTTAATCTCCACATCCAGCTCATCCGTCACCTTGGCAACCACTTCTTCGATCCGGGCAGGATGGATTCTGCCGTCGGAAATCAGCTGGATCAGGGACCGGCGGGCCACCTCGCGCCGGATGGGGTTGAAGCCGGAAAGAATCACCGCCTCCGGAGTATCATCAATAATAATGTCGATCCCGGTTGCCGCTTCGATCGCCCGGATATTCCGTCCTTCACGCCCGATGATCCGTCCCTTCATCTCATCACTGGGAAGCGGCACCATGGATACCGTTTTATCGGCAACATAATCACCGGCATACCGGGCAATGGCAAGGGCGAGGATATTCTTGCCTTTCCGGTCGGCCTCAAGCTTCATCTCATTTTCAATACGGCTCAAACGCTTGGCCGCATCCATCCGCGCTTCGCTCTCTATGGAATCCATGAGCCGGTCTTTGGCCTGCTCACGGGTTATCCCGGAAATATTCTCCAGCTCGTAACGCTGCTGATCAATAAGGGAACTCAGTTCTTTTTCCCGCTCAACAACAGCCTGTTCACGCCCGTTGATCTTTTGTTCTCTGGCCTGAAGTCCGGACTCTTTTTTCTTCAGGTCATTGAGTTCATCATGGACTTTGTCAAGCTTCCGATCAAGCCGGAGCTGCTCGTCTTTGAGCCCTTTACGGGATTCCTTTATTTCCTCTTCAGCCTCCTTTTTTGACTGATAAATTTCCTCTTTGACCTGAAGCAGACGCTCTTTCTTAATCTGCTCGGCTTCCTGAATAGCATTTTCCACAATCAGGCGACCCTGCCCCTCGATGTCCGCCTGATTACCTTCAACAAACTTCTTTCTCAGCACAAAACCGACAGCTACCCCGGCTATTAATGCCAGAACAAAGAGAAGTACTGCCACACCGCTCATCATCATAGTATATTTACCTGATCTGTTATGCTGTATTGAAAGGAAACCGCATATTTCCCGCTCAACCGACGAAAACGGTTCGCATTTTCAACAAGTTATCAATATTGGGTCAAAAAAACAGCAGGAGGTTCGGAGCGGACAGGGAGAGGAGAAGCAATACACCGACAGGGGTCACCGACGGAAATCTGCTTTCAAACGGATCAGAAGGACACAGCTGAAT
>MTKS01000034.1 GCA_004028495.1 Candidatus Electrothrix marina | reverse complement strand
GTTCCTCATGGGACTCGGGCTGACCGTTGATGATCAGGACCAGTTCACCGCGAACCCTGCCGTCGGTTAATTCCAGAAGCTTGGAAAGAGGGCCGGAGAGATGCTCTTCGTGGAGCTTTGTCAGCTCCCGAAACAGCTGAGCCTCACGGTCCCCGAAAACACGGAGACAGTCTTTCAGGGTTGCGTGAATGCGATGGGGAGCCTCATAAAAGACCAAGGGGCAGTTGAAGGCCTTGAGCGCATTGAGCTGCTTTGTTCGCTCCCCTGTTTTGGCTGCCGGAAAGCCGCCGAAATAAAAGCCCGAACCCTGCATGCCGGAAACAGAAAGGGCTGTTGCCAGGGCGGAAGGACCGGGAATAGGGATGACAGGAACGCCTTTTTGACGTGCTCCCCGGACCAGAACCGCTCCCGGGTCGGAGATCCCCGGAGTTCCGGCATCAGAGACCAAAGCAATATCCATTCCGTGACAGAGCTTGCCGAGCAGATAGGCTGTTTTTTGCTGCTCATTCTCCTTGTGATAGCTGACCAGATCAGCCTTGATGCCCAGGTACGCCAGCAGTCTGCCGGTATGACGAGTATCCTCGCAGGCAAGGAGAGCCACTGAAGCAAGGACATCCTGCATGCGTTGACTGATGTCGGAAAGATTGCCGATGGGCGTTGCCACAATGTACAGCGAGCCTATATTTTGTTCGGTTTTCATAGTGAATAACAGATGGGAAGCAAAACAGGTTAAGTCCTTTCGGAAACGTCGGTTCACTTGTACCTTATTCAGCCCATTCTTTCAGCCTCTTTCCTCCGGTGATAAGAAAAAAAGTTCATTTTGGCGGGCGGAAATGGTAACCTACAGGTGTTACGTTTCCATGACCATATACGGGTATATGGCATTACACTGCAACTAACCATTTTCGCAGAATGAAATGAAGGGAAAAAACACACTGACATTGGGTATAGGTTTAGGTCTGGGTTTAGGAATCTGTCTTGTCGGCTGCGGGTCCGAGCGTCCTTTTTCAGCCGAATATACCTCTCCCAATCAGGTCGTCATTATCTATCAGGGGAAACAATACACGCTGAACCGCTACGGCATTTCTCCTTCGGTTCCCTTCGGTTATCGTTTTGAAGACGACGGGGATCTTGACCTGACTGTCAACGGCAGACTGTATGAGGTGGACAGTCCCTATGATAGGGATAAGGACAAAAAAAGGTGAAAAAGAAGACTGTCCAGTGACAGCAGAGGATCCGCTGCCGGTCATTTCCAAAGACAGAATCAAAAAATAACCTGAAAACGAATCGGTTGCCCCTGCTCATTCTGCTCGTACAGGGGCGGGGAGAATGAATAAAAAAAATCGAGAATCCTGTATTACGTCGGATGGAGTGAGTATGAGAGAGTTTCTGCTGCTTGACCTTGCCGGGTTTTGTTGCGGTGTCCGGAAAGAGGATATTCTTTCTCATGAAGAACAGGCCATCCACTGGCTGACGGACAATAACGGAGCCGTGACCGCCATCGCCATGATGGGTGCGCATCCGGTCAGTCTGGCAGACCTCTCGTATTGTATCGGCTTGGCTTCCGCATCACGTAGAGCCGGAGGATATCCGGTGCTTGTTCCTGCCGGTCATGATCTCTCTGTCGCCTTTGTTGTGGAGCAGGAAACGGGCATGGCGCAGGTGCCTTGTTCTGCGGTTTATCCTCTGCCCGCTTACCTGCAAACCGCCTTTATAGACAGTTGTGTCCGGCTTGACGGAAAGTTTGGCGGAAAACTTGTCCCGCTGGTCAATATCCGGGCAATCCATTGCCGGGTTTCGGCGGGTGACTATACACCTCCGACACCGCAATTCAGTCTTCCTGTTCTCAAAGAGAAAAGGAGGCCCTCGCCTGACGCTCTCAGAGTTTTTACCTGTAATAAAAAAACTTTTGCTGCTTCAGCTGATTATTTCTCTTCGGAACAGGCTCTGCCCCCTGGTGTGCTGACCCGCCTTCCGCTCATGCCGGAATTTGTGTGCGGAATCACCCTGCACAGTAACCGGATTTTCACTGTTCTTGACATCAGCAGATATTTACAGCTCTCACCGGCGACAGAAGATGATGAGGGAAAATGGCTCTTAGGTGAAGTCGAAGGGCAGGGCTTTGCCTTTGTTGTTGATACCGACCAAGGATTGCTGCCTGCCGACTCGCTCCCTCTTGTTCCGTTGCCCTTGCTGGTACGATCCGACTGGCAGCGGAGCGTGGCGCTTTATGCCCGAAAGATTATCCCTGTGCTTGATTTCAGAGAGATGCTTGCCAAGCCGCCGGATGAAACGGGTTCGCAGGCATTGTCCCGTGATTTGCGATCAGACGGGCGTTTCAAGGCCGTATTCGGTAAACAGCAGCTTGAGATAGTGGAGTTTTCCCTCTGTAACATGATTCATGCGCTGCCTGATCTTGAAGTTGCGGACATTCTCCCGTTTACCCACTGTCAGCGGCTGGCAGGTACCGGGGGACTTGTTATCGGTGTCACCCTGTACAGGAAAGAGCTGCTGCCGGTTCTTGACCCGGCACGATGTTTCGGGCGGGAATCCCGTCCTGTTGCAGGCTGGAAGCTGGTCCTGGTCTGTAACGGTGACCTGCGTGTCTTGGTCCTGGCTGAAGATGTCCTCGGCAAGCGGTCGCTTAATGTCGGCGAACAGCGTGCATTGCCCTTTACTGCTCCCCATTCTTCCGTGTACGGCTGCTATCCGGTGGCCGGTCGGGTGGGTTTGATCCTCAATATTCTGGCCTTGACCGCTTATTTTGATAATGAGCAGATAAGTGAGTTGTTCTTTTTTGCAGACGATCTGCTGCCTTCGGTAAGCGATGTTGAGAAGAGTGTTGAGTCGAATATTGAGCCGAATATTGATCGGGGAACGTCCGCCGGGAATAATGGGGGTATCCCTCCGGAGTCTCTTTTGTTTCTTGAATCCGGCAGGAAAGATCCTGTTGATGATCGGGGTTTAAAGAATACTGCTTCGGTTCTGCTCACAGAAGAACAGGATACCTTGGTGCAGTTTGTCGTGGCATCAATGTTGAGTCGGAAAAAAGACGAGGCAACCTATGCAGCGGAAAAGGGCAATCAGGATGACGAAGCCGTTGCGGATTCTTTAGAATGTACAGAGGAGCCGGAGCGATTCGGGGAAATCCGGGAGGAGTCGGATAATGTCTTTCTGTCTGTTATGGCATCAATGCTCAGTCGGAAAGAAGATCATCCGGACAGTGAGGCAGGAGCAATCAGTTACGATGAAGAGGTCGCTTCTGATGTACCGGAACGTGCTCTTGAGTCGGAAGAATTCGGGGAACCGAGTTCTGTTGCAGACGAGATCTTTTCAGAAGAGGGTGAATATCCCTCAGAGACTGAAAGGCATGAAGACGATTCTGCTTTTCCGTATGAAAATGAAATTTACGAGAATGAAACGTCAAGTACAGCCGATACACCTTTGGAAGCATCGCCGGTCCTGCTGACAGACGAGCAGGATCGTTTGATTACATCCGCCTTGGCTTCAATGCTGCCGAGAGGGAAGGAGGGGGAGGAAAAGAAGGAAAAAGGTGCCCCTGAAATTCACGAGGAACCGGAAGGAGAACAGGAAATTAATTCTGTTCTTGATAAGTCGCAAGAGGCTTTGGGCTTTTCATCGGAATTTGATGAGCCATTTCTGCAGGACAATGAACAACAGGCAGCAGCGCAATCAGCGAACGAAGAGCAGAATGGACCTCCCCGCTTTGTTGATACTGACATTGAAGAGCTGAACCGAGCAGGTTCCGGATCAGATCCGGAACCGGTTATGCTGACTGAGGAGCAGAAGGGGGCTGTCATCTCTGTTGCGCCGGAACGAACAGCGGAGCCGGAAAAGGAAAATTCTTTTTTGTTTCAGGAAGAGGACACCCTTATTCCTTCTGAAGACCCTGACGAGAGCCGACTCGATGTACCTGTGTTCATATTCACTGAGGAGCAGGACATGTTGCTCCAATCGTCCTTGGCCGCAGCATTTTCTCAGGAAAAGAACAAGGGGAGCATTGAGGGGCAACAGGATGCAGATGCAATAAACGCCGAGTTTTCTTCTTCAGCAGCGGAAGCACGCGATGCCGATAAAAAAGGAGATGGTAGCGATTCGGCTGATGAACAGGCGGAAAAGATGGTCACAAAGGAACCTGCTCCGGATGCTGAGGTCGCCGGGAGAGAAGTGGAAAAAGATCTGCCTGATGATGTTCCTCCGCAGCTGAAGGATAGAGAAGAAGTGCCTGTAGAGCCCGACACCTGGAATATCCTGGAAGATGGAGATGCCTTTCCTGAACTCAAAGATTTTGTTCGCCAAGTCTCCGAAACACAACAGGCGGATTTTCCTCCTGTCATGCCGCATGCTGATTTTGTGAAGAATGTTACGTTTCCCCGTCTCTCTTCCCCTGACCCGAGAAAGATTAAGGCAAAACTCGATAAGAAGAGGCAGGAAGAAAGGGATATTCTTTTTCGGGAAGCAGAACATGAGTCGGAACAAGGGCCGGATATGCAACCTCAACCGAAAGATGAGATTCGTAAGCGCACAAAGCTGTGGATATTTTTCTTCCTGATCGGCCTCCTTTCGGGATATCTTCTCTGGCTTTTTGTTTTCCGAAATCAGGAAGTTTCTCATGAAAAAAATATAAAATCGGAGAATCGACTCTCGGAAATCAGCCGTGAAGCTTCTCCTGTGATTCGGGATGCAGTACCTGGGAAGAGGGCGGAGAGTGAAGTAACGGCACAGAATGATCAGGAAGGTATACTGGCGCAGCCTGTGGCGCATTCTCCGGCTTTATCGAAACCGGAATCGGAATCAGCGTTGGAAGGCCGGAAAGCAATTGAGCAGGAGATCCCGGAGGCTCCGGCTGATCAGCCTGCCCAGGCGACTTCCGAACGACCTGCAATAGGTAACTTGGTTGAGGAGTTCCCGGAAAATATAGAGCATGCTGGGGATAATGTTCTGGAAAATGCCGGGAAGCAGCAGGGGAAGACGGCAATCCGGGAGCAGGGGCAGGATGAAGAAGGTTTTGTCGGGAATGTTCATGAGGAAGATGAGAAGCCTGATGCCTTGTTGCAAGGTCGTGTAGCTGATGATTCAGGTGTTGGTGCAGTCGATGATGCAGCTGATGATGTTGCACTGAAGAGTGCCGTAGCTGAGGAAAAGGATCCTGTTAAGGGCTTGATCGGTGCTTCCTCTGATGACGCAGCAAACAAGAGCAAGGGGGAGAGCACTCAACAGGATGTTACGGCGGCATTAAAAAGGATCGAGAGAACTCCCGAGGAACCTGACACGGCTCAGGCCGGGACGGATGAAAAGAAAGCTCCGGAGAGTGTTTTGGAAAATGCCGGGAAGCAGCAGGGGAAGACGGCAATCCGGGAGCAGGGGCAGGATGAAGAAGGTTTTGTCGGGAATGTTCATGAGGAAGATAAGAGGCCTGATGGCTTGTTGCAAGGTCGTGTAGCTGATGATTCAGGTGTTGGTGCAGTCGATGATGCAGCTGATGATGTTGCACTGAAGAGTGCCGTGGCTGAGGAAAAGGATCCTGTTAAGGGTTTGATCGGTGCTTCTTCTGATGACGCAGCAAACAAGAGCAAGGGGACTGTTAAAGACGGCGCAACTGGAGAGATGACGAAAGAAGAAAAAAAGCAGGCTGATGGTTTATTATTTGAGACATCCTCCGGCAGTACGCAGCTCATCCCGACTGCTCCGGCGGAGAGAGCACGCAGGTATGTTGCCCGGGAAAAAACAACCGGTGTTGATCAGAGCAAAGAGAAAATGATTCCGGCTGGTCAGGAAAATTCAGCTTTGATGTCTCCCGTAAACGGCACGTCCGATCATGCTCATCATACCGTGAGCAAAGGAGATACGCTCTGGGAAATTTCTGAGCAATATACGGGCAGCGGTTTTAATTACCCTGATGTCGCCAAAAAAAATAAGATTACTAATCCGGATCTGATTTATCCCGACCAGCAGGTGCTATTGCCTGCTAAAAAATGATTTTCCCCCTCCCGCAGCATTGCCCTTTTTTGTCTGAAACTAAGAATTGTTACCGGAATTGTTCAGTTTTGTGATATAGTTGTTCTGGTGACCGGAATTTATGGTTTACCTTCTGATGTTACGCATCAGTTTATATGAAAATGTTCGAGGGTCCATCCTAGCCGCTCGTCAATTTTCATGCTTTGTTTGTTGTAACCGCAGGTCATTGTCGTTACATGAAATTTTGCCGGGATGCGGATTTCATGTTTTTCGATATCCGGTAACTTCAGTTGCCTGGAAAAATAAGGGTGAATGACTATGAAACAGGCAATAACGGTCGGGCTTATAGTGGCAGCGCTGGGCGGCGGTTCTTTGCTGATATGGAAAGTTCACTGGCAAGATCCTGCTGAGTACATTCTGATCGATTCCGATTCGGCGGCAGTCGAGAAGGTTCAGCCGTTTATGCCTCCTGTGATAGAACTTGTCAATGAACAACAACCGGCTGCTGAGTCAGGAGAATACCCTGACCCTGATACAGGTGAGCGGGGCGGCGGGAGCTATGAGCAAAATATCTTGGATGTTATTTTTCATGCAGAAAAAAAGGCGGATTTACAGGCACTGAAAGTACTGCAAATCGGAAGAGAGATGAGCCTGGAAAACAGAGAACTCGTTCTGGGCGGCTGCTGGAATTATGTAGATACAGTATATAATCGGGCCGGATATACTGGGGAGCAGCGACGGGTTGTTTTTCAGAGAGGTGAAGAGACGGGGCAGTATGCAGATCAGGAGATGATTCGTCCGGGTGACTGGTTATTTTATATTAGTCACGATTACCGAGAGGCTCGGCATAGTGCTATCTTTATAGATTGGATCAATTATGAAAAGCACATAGGGCTGATGCTGAGCTATGGGGGCGAGGAGCGCGGCGAACCGGCGCGGTACAGTGCGTATAATCTCAGCCGTGTTTATAATATTGTTCGTCCTTTGAAAGAGTAAAAAAAGTACGTAAATTTTTATTTTATATCTTATTGTAAATATTGCGGAGTATTGATTTATGCGTCAGTTTTTAATAGATGAGCTTTCTTTTCTTGAGCACGATAATCTGGATAATTATCTGAAACGGACCTTGAAGCCGGGGCCGATAAACGGTGTTTTTTGGCTTGAACTTCCTCGGAAGCTGCTTGCTTTAACCCAGCTGAATCATCCTGATTGCGGTCCTTTTTATTTCTCTGTTATTTTAGAAAAAACAGAGATCCGTATTGAGTTTCTCGTGCGCAGTTCACGCAATATCCGCTGCTCCTGTATTGACTGGGCCACCCCGGAGCAACGAAAGTTTGTTCTTGATTTTATTGACAATATGGTCAAGGAGGAGTATATTATGGTATAAGGGATTCAACAGGGAATAACTTACTCCCTTCTTACCTCGTTATGCCGGGTGCTGTAGGGGCAAAACCCCTGTGTTTGCCCGGAGGGTGGTGGTTCAGGTAGCTTTGCAGGCAATACGGCCAGTGCCGCAAAGAAAACATATGAATTCAGCGGCTTTCAATGTGAAGCCATCAATTCGTTGCAGGAATTTTTACATGATGAAAAGTATAAACAATCGCCGATTTTCACGAGTGGGCATTCTGTGGGCCGTACATCTTGAATTTTACGCAAACAAATATAAAAATTTTGTTAATAATGTAAGTCTGAGCGGACTGTTTGTTGAGGGGGAATTTGACCAGATTATCGGCGATCTCTGTATAATCAACTTGAAACAATCAGCATTGTATAACAAAAATATAATTCGTGCTGTCGGTTCGGTTTCCAGGGTCACTGAAGACGGAATCGCGCTTGAATTCCTGTCGATGAGACTTGACAGCTTTTCTTTTCTTCAGACAACAATGTTATGCAAAGCTGTTCATCCTGCCGAGGTGAGCAGAGAATTTATTATGCATGATTTTTTAAAGCTTGACGGTGACGTTATATATTTTTTTCCTCACTATTTAGACCGAAAGGAAGTGAAAGAGTTGTCTGATATTCTTTAAAGGCGGCAGAGGCTTTAAATCCTATGCAGGTATTGCGACTCATACCGGTCGCAACACCAGATGCTCCATAATATACTGACGACGGTCAGGCGTATTTTTTCCCATGTAAAAACTAAGCACCTGACCGACTTCAGACAGGCTGTCCAGCCGTACCGGCAGAATCCGCATGTCCGATCCGATGAATTGCTTGAACTCCGGCGGTGAAATCTCCCCGAGTCCTTTAAAACGGGTAACCTCCACCGAAGCAGCACTGCCCCGCCCCTTCAATGTATTGATCGCCTCCTCCTTTTCCTGAGTAGAATAGCAATAGATGGTTTGCTTCTTGTTCCTGGCTCGAAAAATCGGGGTCTCCAGGATATAAACATGGCCGAGTTTGATCAGCGGTTCAAAATAATGGAGAAAAAAGGTGAGGAGGAGGTTGCGGATATGCAGCCCGTCCACGTCCGCATCGGTTGCCAGGATAATCTTGTCAAAGCGCAGATCGGCAATGGAATCCTCGACATTCAGACCCCGCATCAGAGAATACATCTCATCGTTTTTATACAGGATATCAAGTCGCTGACCAAAGACGTTCATGGGCTTTCCTTTAAGGGAAAACACAGCCTGGGTCATGGGGTCGCGGGAGGAGACAATGGAGCCAGCAGCGGACTGCCCCTCGGTGATAAAGATCATATTTTCCCGACCTTTTTTTGACGGATTTTGTCGGGAAGGATGGTGTTTGCAGTCCTTCAGCTGCGGAATCTTGAAAGCGATTTTCTTTGCTTTGGCCTTGGCCTCCTTGCGCACGGATTGTAATTCTTTGCGAATGCGCTCATTACGTTGGACCTTGTCCAGGAAGATTTCCGTGTTCTCCGGGAATTTATACAGATAGGTGGCCACGGCATCTCGGACCGCATTGACGATCCAGCCCTTTACATCGGTATTGCCCAGTTTATTCTTTGTTTGCGATTCAAAAACCGGTTCCTGCACTTTAACGGCAAGGGTGCCGACAATGCCGTCCCGCACATCTTTTCCCGTGTATTTTTTGTCCGAGAATTCATTGACTCCTTTCAGTATTCCCTCGCGAAAGGCGGAAAGATGGGTTCCTCCCTCGGAAGTATAGGTGCCGTTGACAAAGGAGTAATAGGTCTCGCTGTAATCATCCGTATGGGTGAAGGCAAACTCCAGCGTGCTTTGAGATGCCTGGATAGGAGGATAGATCTCCCTGCCGCCGAGTTCTTTGTGCAGCAAATCAAGAAGTCCCTTTGCCGAATAGTATTTTTTCTTTGCGGGCTTAGCGTTCGCTGCTTTTTTCTCTTCTGTTTCCTCCTGCAGGGCCGGCGCATCAAGATACAGGATCAGGCCTGCATTAAGATAGGCGTAACGCCATAAGCGTTGATCAACATACTGCATATCAAAAGAATAGCTGGGGAAAGACGCTGTGTCCGGCAGGAATTCGATCAGTGTGCCGTCCTTCTCATCCGTCTCTCCTTCCTCCTCATGAACAAGGGTGCCGTGCTCAAAGAACGCCTTTTTGAATCGGCCTTTGCGAAAGGCGCAGACCGTGAACTGCTCGGAAAGCGCGTTCACCGCCTTGGTTCCCACTCCGTTCAGTCCCACGGAAAATTGGAAGACATCCGTGTTGTACTTGGCCCCTGTGTTGATGACGGAAACACATTCCACAACCTTGCCCAGAGGAATACCGCGCCCGTAATCGCGCACCCGACAGCGACCGTTTTCTTCGATGGAGATATCAACCTGTTTGCCGTATCCCATGATGTATTCGTCCACGGCATTGTCGATCACTTCTTTGAGCAGGATATAGATACCGTCATCAGGGTCGGATCCGTTACCGAGTCGACCGATGTACATGCCGGGGCGTTTGCGGATATGTTCCAGGGAGCTGAGGGTCTTGATTTTCGATTCGTCGTATTGATGTTCTGACACGTTATTTGGAGTTGTTTTTTTTGTTTTTGAAATTCAGTACGTTGTATTAGGCCTGCCCGGAAGGAGGAGTCTGTCCGGACGATAAAAAGAGAGTTTACTCTATGAGGGGAGAGCAAGTCAAAAGATACCGCTCAGATCTTGCGAAGAAATTGTAATTCGTCGGGTATTCGGCAATGTATGTATATTTTTTACCCGCACTGTTTTGAAATGAGGATAAAACTTACTCGTTTTAATGTATTAATGAGAAAGGTATCTTATTGGCAAGGATTCTCGTTCCTGTTTTAGAGCAGTCATTACAAGAAATTAGAAGAAAGCGGCAAAAACAAGAAAAAGTGGCATGAATATAGCATTTATAATTATGAAAACAACGTAAAAAACAAAGAAAAGCAGTCGGCACAATCGAAGAATATAACGGAAACACAACAGGGTTCTGAATAAATGTAATTTATTTCCCCCTTTTTATATATAGCATAGGGCGTGCAACCCTATACCCCGGCAGGTTCACTCCTCCTTTTTTTTCCTGCCGGGGCATTTGATTCTGCTTGCTCTGTCTATAAAATAATGTTCAACCCTTGTGCCCCGGCAGGTTTACTCCTCCTTTTTTTTCCTGTCGGGGCATGTAGTAC
>MTKS01000033.1 GCA_004028495.1 Candidatus Electrothrix marina | reverse complement strand
CATCAGCAAGGGCAGGGCAGGGCAGGCAATCCGCTCGGAGCGATGTCCTTTCACGTGCAGTTGTTGCCTTGGCGCGTTCCTTTGATCATCGCTATGGAGGCTTTGGCAGGGCACCTAAATTTCCTCGACCGGCAGTTTTTTTCTCTGCTTTTCCAATCTTGGTTTTTTGAGAAAAACGAGCAGGCTCTTGAGATGGGGCTTGCCACGCTCAGGGCTATGGCCCGAGGCGGCATTCATGATCATCTTGGCGGTGGTTTTCATCGATATGCAGTGGATAGGCAATGGCGAATTCCTCATTTTGAAAAGATGCTCTATGATCAGGCCCAGCTGGCTGATGCCTATCTCGCTGCCGGTCAGATCACCGGGGAGAAACAGTATGCCGAGGTCGCGCAACGAGTTTTTCAGTATGTGCTTACGGTTCTTCAAGCACCGTCAGGTGGATTTTACGCTGCTGAAGATGCAGACAGCGAGGACCCTTATAGCCCGGGACAGCATGGCGAAGGTGCCTGTTACCTCTGGATCGAGGAGGAAATTGTCCGAACCGTGGGTGTTACTGATGCCAATATCTTTACGTATTGCTATGGAGTAGAGTTTAACGGTAATGCCTTGGCTGATCCGCAACAGGAATTTACAGGGCGCAACATTCTCTATTTGAAGCATCATCCTGAAGAGGCCGTTGAGCAATTCAATAAGGACTTACCGCAGATTGAGGCCGCGTTGGCACGAGCCTCCCGAAAACTTGCCGAGAAACGGCAGCAGCGCAACAGTCCTCATCGTGACGAAAAGATTTTGACGGCCTGGAACGGCCTGATGATCAAGTCCTTGGCCAAAGGTAGCGCTGTTTTGAAGAATCCGCAACTGCTTGATGCGGCTCGATATGCTGCTGTTTTTCTGCGTACTACCCTGTATAATCCAAAGACTCGAACCCTCTACCGCTGCTTTTGCAAGGGTGATAGCGGGATTAAGGGACAGCTGGACGATTATGCTTTTCTTGTTGCCGGACTCCTTGAGCTTTATCAGGTGACCCAGGAACCGCAATGGCTGCAATGGGCTCTGGAGCTGACAGAAACGCAGGTCGATTTATTTTGGGATGAACAGGGGGATGGTTTTTTTGACAGCCTGCCCGATCCTTTGGTGGCAGTGCGCTTGAAAAACGATTATGACGGGGCTGAACCGGCAGCGAATTCTCTTGCAGCGGCAAATCTGGTACAGCTTGGTCGTCTGACCGATAACAGCCAATGGCTGGGTTTGGCCGACAGGACGATCAGGAGCTTTGATGAGCAATTGCGCCGAAATCCCCAAGCCTTGCCAGTCCTGCTTGCTGCTCGGCAGGAGTTCCTGGCAAAACCGTCTTTGGTGGTGGTCGCGGGCAGGCGAGACGCGGAGGATACAAAGGAAATGTTGGGCATTGTCCAGCGTTCCCGGTGTCCCGGTCGTCTTCTTCTGCTGGCTGATGGAGGGGAAAATCAGGAATTTTTGGGCAAGATGCTCCCCTTTGTCAGGACGGCGAGTATGATGGATGGTCAGGCAACAGCCTATTTTTGTCGGGATTATACCTGCCAGCTTCCTGTGAAAGATCCGGGGGAGTTAGAGAAGATATTGGCGAGAGAGGGTGGGGCGTGAGAAACGTATTCTTCTTCGGATTACCTTGAACTGTCGGTCAGGAACTGATAATACGGAAAGTCTGATCTCAATGACTTGAGCTTGGATATCGACAATAATCATGAAGGGCTGCGAGAGAGGGCAGCCCTTTTGTCGGAAAATGTTCATGCGCTACGATTAAAAAAAGTATTTCACACCTGCGTTGACTTCACAGCGATCCAGAGTTCCCTCGTTCTCAAGCTCTATTGTCGTTCCCTGCGGTGTTTGTCCGGTTCCCTTCACGTCAGCATCCCCGATGGTGTATTGCCCTGCCAAAAAGAGGGCATAACGATCACTGACAGGGTACTCAACCCCGGCAGTCAGGTAGTAAAACATACTGTCGTCCATCTCCCCGCTCATTCCTTGAGCACGGATGAATTCGCTTACCGTAGAGTCGTTCAAGGAATAACCTATGCCTGCCCCGATATACGGGTCAACGACACTCGTGTCAAAATGATAGTTCACGCCCAGAGAAATGGGAATATGGCTGTGCTCCCCAAGTGTATTATCCATTTCGTCGGTTACCTCAACTGCTGGGATGTATTCTAGGCCGAGGTTGAAAGAAAAGTCGTTGTAATACTTACTGAGGATGATTCCGAATTTTAAAGCTTTTTCAGATTCCACTTCATGTGTTTTTTCAGGGAAATACGGATCAGGCTTCTCCTCGCTGTCAAAATCCGCCATGCCGATGTATCCGCTGATCGCCCAGTCACGGTGTGATGTCTGCTGAGTCAGCTGGCCTTCTTCCTGTTGATGTGCCATCTGCTGCATCTGCTGATCTTCTTCCTGTTCAATTTTCTGTTCAACTCTCCGGTTTCCCGCAGAGGATAGCTGGACGCTGCCAGCCAGCAGAAGTACGGCACCTGCTGTTATCACTTTTTTCATTTCTTCCTCCTGTGTTGCGTTCCCGCATTGATCAAATCATTATTTAAATAATCAATACAATATACTGAGCTTGAAGGGGGGAGTAAATAGAAAAATGTATTGGAGAAAGAGTTGCGCATGCAGAGCGGCTTGATTGCGGGCTACCTCTCTGTAGGAGAGCCGGAAGCGGAATATGCTTTTCTGTTTGGTATCCGGGGCGGAATGGAGTATATATTGCACAGTCTGCGCACCTGTGTGTAATGCACGAGAATTCAACAGAATGACAGATTATATGCCGACCCGGCTTTTTCTCCTTCGTCATGGTCCCGCCTCCGCGCCGCCCGGCTGCTTTGCTGGCAGCAGCGATATTTCCCTGTCCGGTCAGGGGCTTACCCGTTTAGATAATATAAGAGCACAGTTAAAGGATGTTGATTGCTGGTATTGCAGTCCCATGTTGCGTACCAGACAGACTCTGGAGTATTTGCAGCAGAAAGGATGTTCAGCGGGAGAACCTCTCTATGACGAGCGACTGCGGGAGATTGACTTCGGACGCTGGGAGCTGAAAACTTTTGCTGATATTGTTGCGAAGGATGAAGAGCTGCTTGCAGCGTGGAATCAATACCTGGACTTTGTCTTTCCTGGAGGAGAAGCGGTCTCCGCGTTTATTCAACGGGTTGAGGCCATGCTTGCGGTCTTCGGCGGGATGGAAAGGAGCACTGGCACCAACACCGTGGCCGTCGTGACCCATGGCGGCGTGATCCGAACCATGATCTGTCTTGCTCTGGGAATTTCTCCGCGCAATTATCTTTTGTTCGATGTCCAGCCCGCTTCGTTGACCGTCCTGGAGCTGTTTTCCGAGGGAGGGGTTCTGCGCGGGCTGAATCTTTGATTTTTTTTGAATTCTCCGCATATCCCGATAAAACTTTTCCACCGTTCATGAGAGGTGAGGTTATGAGTAATCAGCAACCGTCCGGTTTTACATCCAAGGCCTGGGAGGCAAATAAAGAGGAAACGGCCAGTATTGTAGAAATTCCCGAGCGTTTCAGGGTTCTTCAGGAGGTCGTGGCCCGATATCAGGGAGTGTCGACGAAGCTGGACCATCTGCTCTATGAGATCAGCCATCCGTATCGTAACTGGCAGATGATTATCCCTGAACTGCGTCCCTTTGTTCTGAAGAATTTTAATCAGTACCGCAGGCATGAGCAGGGGCCTGCCTGTTTTGCCCTGTTTACGGAGATTTTTCTCGATGCCCTCAGTGAATCGAAAAAAAACGGCAAGGTGGTCTCCATGTCCATGGAGTCCTTGCTGGCCTATGCGGATAAGCTTATCGCCTCCTTACAAACCGACTCCCTTCCGCAGTATCGGGAGCAGCTGGACAGTTTCTTTAACAGGATGGTTCGCCTGGATGAGATTGATGAAACCGTGATGATGTACATGGTCCAGGGGCATCATCCGATGAAGAAGATGGCTCAGCACCTGATCAGAATCGGTCGTGGACATGAGGATACCTTTTTCTCCTGCGCTCCCCTTGCCCGGCTGATAAAAAAGGTTCTCCGACTTAATTACAGCTATTGGCTTAGTGAAGAGAATCCTCAGCCCTGGTTTGAATCACAGTGCGGTTCGTTTTGCAGCAGCTGGCAGGCAGGCTCGTTGTTGGTAAATATCTCTCATGATCGTTTTCAGGAGCATCTTGCGGCCCTTGACCTGATTGATATCGAGGAGGATTCCTATCAGGCGCTCAGTGAACTTATGGAGCTGCCGGCCCATATCGATATTGTTCGTCTGTATCGGGAAATTCCCAAACAGTTGACCCCTGACACCGACGATGAGCAGGAGGCTTCTTTTTCGGAAAACCGAAAGCTCTTTTTTCTCTTTCGGATCATGGATACCTCCGGTCTCTCCCTGATCCATGAGGAAAGCCTGCGCGAGATCAACCGGTCTTTGGTCCAGCTCATTCGTAAGCAGAGTTTTGAGGAGATCGAACAGTTTTTTGTCACGACCTTTCATCTTCTCAAGGCGAATGTACGCAAGTATCCTCATACCTCGCTGCAATGTATCCAGGTGATCGGCGGCGAGGTCTTTCGGCGCAACAACTCGCGTCTGGTGGAGGCCTTCCTTTTCGAGACAGTCCGTTTCGGGTTCCAATATGCCAATGTTATGGGCGTGGACGAGGACTGGCAACCCATCACCAATCCGGCCCATCTCGCCAATATTCGGGTTTGGCTGAGCCTTATCATGCAGGAACCCAAATGGTGTTCCACTCTGTTTTCCGCTCTGATCATCAATGTTAAGCTTTCCGGGACCTGTGTCAAGGATACCGACCTCTTTCAGCGCGATATCACTGATCTGCTCAATCATCCCATTATGCCCATTTATAATCTGGCCAAGCAGTTCTCCAAGCTGATGCCGGTCTTCTTTAACGAGATCGGGGCGGAAGGGGAATTGCGGGATGTCTCGACAGAGCTGGACGAGATGCATAAGCGGCATGATGTTCTCATCCATTTTCTCCGCAAGCAGTCTCATGTGGAGTCCTCCAATCTGATTGTCGGCTTTATCAAGGCGATCTTTGTCTTCTGGATAACCCTGGACAAAGACCATTTGCGTCCCTTTCTTCCGGATGAAATTCTCTCTCAGGTGGTCACGGAAGGCCCGTTCATTGATGAACTGCATGTTCTGACCGAACGGATTCAGCAGGAGCTGGAGATCCATTCCATGGACGAGGTGCTGGAGTGGAAAAAGGAGGAACGTTCGGCCTGGCTTGCCCGGCAGGAGGATATCTCGGCAGGGGAGCGGAAGCGGTTTGAGCTGTTGGTCAGGATGTTTAAACTCCTGCACCATAAATACAGTCTCGGCCTGCAGGAGCTGCGTCAGCAACTGCACCAAGCCGCCCAGAGCGGTTTCCCGGAGATGGACAGCCTGTTGGAAGTCCTGGAACAGGGAGATACCTTTACCTGCCTTGATGCCCTGCTCACCCAGTTGGAGCACCTCAAGGAGATTATCCTCAGTGAGGAGAAGTTCGCGCCCAAGGAGGAGATCTATTACAAAAGACATATCGCTGTGGATATCCCCTCGGTCTACGGCCGTTATTCCGAACGCAAATTCGATGCCCTCGGCCTGAGCTTCCGCCTGGAGAACCTGGCCAATATATATGTTGAGCGTCTGACCCGATCTATCAACCTGGGCTTTATCACCCAGGCCACCTTTATCCGGATATCCCGATGCCTGCTCCTTTTTTTACGGGCGCTGAAGGTGGACGGTATCACCAGTCGGCGGCTGGATACCTACACCAGCCTGCTCAGCTCCTCCATCACCATGAAGCGTTTCACCTACACCCAGCATCTGGATATCGTCCGCGGGTTGTCCGAAGGGGTGAAGGATGTGATCTATGCCTATTACACCAATGTGCATCAGACCAATCTCTCCATGATTATTCCCCAGATAGGGCAGGGCAATCTGCTGACCAAGTACCGTTCTCTCTGGGAGGACGAGGATATGCCGTCCACGGTCCATCGTCTGTCCGAGTCCTTTTTCCGGGATCTTATCGCCACCACCTTTGGTTTGCAGCATCTGGATAATTTTATTACACGTATTATCCATACCCTGGAGGCGCAAAAGGATATTCTTAATGCCGAGACCATTGATCTGCTCATGACTTATAATCCCGAGCAGACTATCTCCTCCCTGTATAATGAAAACCTGCGCACCCATAACCTGATCCATCTCGGCAATAAGGGCTTTAACCTGATGGTGCTGGCCGGTGACGGCAAGCCGGTTCCGCCGGCCTTTGTCATTACCACGGAAATTTTTCGCTGCTGGCGGGCGGTGCAGGGTTTTAAGCGGGCCAGAGACGAGTTCATGCAGCGGGTGCGGGCGGCGATCACCAGCCTGGAAGAGCAGACCGGTCGGGTGTTCGGTTCACCGAGCGACCCTCTGCTGCTCTCGGTGCGTTCCGGGTCTGCCATGTCCATGCCCGGTATGATGACCACTATTCATAATGTGGGCCTGAATGAAGACCTTCTGGGGGATCTGGTGGCCGCTCATCCGGAGCAGGAATACCTTCTCTGGGATAATTACCGTCGTTTTCTTCAATCCTGGGCCATGGCCGGCGGTATGGAGCGGGAAGAGTTTCAGGAGGTGATGAATACCCATAAAAAACGGCATGGAGTGCGCCTGAAGCGGGAGTTTTCCGCCAAACAGATGCGGGAGCTGGCCCTGGATTATCAGGCCGCTTTGCGCAGGCGCGGGCGCAGTGCCCCGGAAGACCCGTGGCTCCAGTTGATCGGGGCCGTGGAAATGGTGCTCTCTTCCTGGAACACCACCAAGGCCAAACAGTACCGTCATCTGATGGATGTCTCTGATGATTGGGGAACCGCAGTGATTGTTCAGACTATGGTGTACGGCAATCTCAATGAGCAGGCGGGCAGCGGGGTTCTGTTTACCGCCCATCCCTATCGCAAGGTGCGGCGGGTGGCCCTGTGGGGCGATTATGCCGTCGGTGACCAGGGCGAGGATATTGTTTCCGGTCTGGTGAACAGCTATCCCGTGTCCGTGGAACAGGCAGAGCTTGACGGCAGACCTGTCGAGTGTACCCTGGAACGGAAATTCCCTGCCATCTATGCTCAGCTGCTCAAGATTTCACGGGACTTGGTCTACACCAAGGAATGGAATCCCCAGGAGATCGAATTTACCTTTGAAGGGCCTGAGCCGGAGGATCTTTATATTCTCCAGACTCGTGATATGATTACGGTGAAAAAGAAGGAGCGGTTTGATGTCTTTGTAGAATCAGAGACCTTGCAGGATAATATTCTCGGAAAGGGGATAGGGGTCAGCGGTTCCGCTCTGTCCGGTCTGGCTGTCTTTACAGAGGAAAACATCCTGCAGCTGAGACTGGAACAACCGGATGTCTCTCTCATCCTGATCCGTCAGGATACCGTGCCCGAGGATATCCGGGAAATTTCTATGGCCGACGGCCTGCTCACGGCCCGGGGCGGCCAGACCTCCCATGCCTCGGTGGTGGCCACCCGGCTGGAAAAGACCTGCGTGGTGGGCTGCCGGGACCTTCAGGTCTTTGAGAGCGGAGAGTATGCTCAGGGTAACGGCGTACGGATAAGTTTCGGTGACCCTATCGCCATTGACGGCCGCAGCGGTCTGTTTCTGAAAGGCGTGCATGAGGCTCGGGAAGAGGTGCATATCCTGCCCCTGTAAGAGGAAACACGAGCGCGTATCAGCCCGGCACCTGAGATCGGGCCGGTATCTTTCCTGCCTGCGTTCCCCCTTTGTTTTTACCGGAGAGTAGTGTCCTACTTTGGAGGATACCGCGTAATACAGAGCGGATATCGGTACTGTCATGATGCTGTAATATGCGAAGATTCTGATGTTTTTCCGGGGAGAGCGCGGGCTGCATTTTTATAAAAAAAATCCTTGTACCTTTTTTCTGCGTTGACCTATAATAGTTTTTAATAACAAAGGATGTTTGTGAATAACAATGGGTGCTTGTTTAACCGTAACGAACAGAGAAAAGGAGGAATAATGAAACGCAAATACATAGGCTTGGCAATGGGGTTGGCAGCCGGGTTGGTTGTAACTGCTGCATTAAGTTTTGCTCAAGACGCCAAGAAGCCTGAATTGCTTTCTTTTAAACCGTCAAACCTGCAATGGGAAAAAACCAAGGCCGACTTCACTGCACCGTCTATTTCAACCTGTGCCGGATGTCATCCGAAGCAGTACGAAGAGTGGCAGGGCTCAATGCACGCTATGGCTTTCCAGGATCCTATCTATCTTGGTGAGCTGAATCTGGCTATTAAAGCGGTGGGCAAAGAAATCTCCAAACAATGTGAAGGGTGTCATACGCCTGCCGCCTTTGTAAAGGGTGAAACAGCAGAGCTGGATTTTAAGAATCTCAGCCCGTTGGCCAAGGCCGGTGTTTCCTGTGATGTCTGTCATTCCATCAAGAAATTTACCCATTGGGAGACCCCCTCCCATGAGCCGGAAAATGGCTCTTATATCCTTTCTCCGGGCCGTGAAAACGACGACGGATCAGTCACTTTGACCAAATACGGTCCTTTCCCGAACTACGAGGGCTGCGGCGGCGGTTTTCACGAATGTGTTGAATCTCCCAAACACCTGACTGCGGAACTCTGTGCGGGCTGTCATCATGTCTACCATTACGACAAGCATTTTCCGTATGAGTTTACCTATGGTGAGTGGAAGAAGAGTTTGTACGCTCTGAACGGTATCCAGTGCCAGGACTGCCATATGGTGGATATCGACACCTTTAAGCGTTCCGCTGATGAGTTTGTCAAACCGAAACGGAGCGAGTATCATCATTACTTCAACGGTGCCAACTTCGTGATGTACTTCCTCGGCAAACTCAGAGCCGAGAAAGAGGGTGATGCAAAGCTGGCTGCGAATCTGCAACAGAAGTACGAAATGGCTGTAGAGCGTCTGCAGGCTGCTGCTGAGATTGAAATTGACCCGATATACAATAAAGCCGGTGATCTGTATAAGATCAGGGTTCGGGTGCATAACCGCCGTGCAGGCCATAACCTGCCGACCTCTCTGACTGCTGTTCGTGAAATGTGGCTCGAAGTCAAAATTACCGATAAGAAGACCGGTAAGGTGCTGATTGAGAGCGGGTATGTAGATGAAAAGGGAGAGCTGGACGGTGATACCCATATCTTCAATACCAAGGGAACGGATATGCATGAAACCTTCCAGATTGACCCTTGGTTGGTTGTGTCTAATGCCGAGACAGGTCTTATTCCTCCCAAAGGATATCGTGATATCGTGTACACGATCCTTTATCCGCCGGGAGAGGGACATGAGCTGGATGTCCATGCCAAGCTTCGTTTCCGCCAGGCCAGCCAGACGGTTGCTGAAAAACTGCTGACCAACCTGCCTGAGGGCGTTGATCTGACCGAGTGGTATGGTCTGACCGAGATCCCGGCAGTGCCGATTGTTGATATGACAGAAACCAATACAACGATGATGACGACCGGGGAACCGAGCAACGAACCGAATGTCATTGATAAGCTGACAACGGGCTACACGCATGTACCGAAATCTTCCTCATCCGACGAGAAGGAAAAGAAGTAAGTCGAGTAAACCCGTGATTGTCTTGTGAGCAACCTGCTCCAAGTATAAGCGCAAACACCTTTAATCCGGTATTTTTCTTTGAAAAATGCCGGATTTTTTTTTATGTCTTAAGCCGGAAGTCCGCCGGAATACTTTTGTTGGCGGATAGAACAGTATATGGTGCTATCCGGTTTGATTGATGAAAACTCAGGAGTGAAATTATGCAGAAAACTCTTATCTTCGCCTTTCAGGGCAATCCCATGTGTTTTATTCATGTACTGCTCAATGCTTTGAATATGGCTGAACAGGGAATGGAAGGGAAAATTATTTTGGAAGGAGAAGCCGTCAACTTGGTGCCGGAAATGGCAAAATCAGATCATTTTCTCCATAAACTGTATGCAAAGGCTAAGGAAGAAGGGCTTATTCTCGGTGCCTGTCGGGTCTGTTCCAATAAGATGGGCGTTGCGGAGGCGGTGACAGCAGAGAACATTCCGTTGATCGGGGATATGGCGGGGCATCCGGCAATGGCGGAATATATGAAGCAGGGGTATACGATTATTACCTTGTAGTACGAATTTGCTGGCAAACGGAAAGCGCGGAGCATCGTGCGATGCTCCGGCTTCCTTTGTGAGTGTCTCCGAAGTATCTGAGTTCTTTTTGTACAGCTTCTTACCGCCGGCGGATTTCAGTCATAACCTCACGGATTACCGCCTCCCGACGCTCTCCTAACGGAATTCGGTTGCGGATCATATTGACATAGACGCCGGCCCGATCCACCTTGCCGAGAAAGAGCAGGCCGATCAGGCGGTCGTCATCAAACAGGAGCTTGCGATAGTTTCCGCCCTCGCCCTCCGCGATAACCGTGTACTGTCCTTCAAGGGCATCAAGCCGACCTGCCGAGACCAGGGGAAGCCCGGCGATTTCAGTGCTGTTCATCACGGAGAGCAGGGGCGGCATTTCAGACCGTCCGCCGCTCATGCTGCATCCCGCCACCCTGCCGGTGTGTACGGCATTGGTCCAGA
>MTKS01000032.1 GCA_004028495.1 Candidatus Electrothrix marina | reverse complement strand
GGTTTTCATGTCCAGTTTACGAGGATAGGTCTGGCCGGTGACCGCAAAAACCGTGGCAAAGCCCAGTTTCTCGGAGACCAGCCGATCCAACTCGCGCACCTTGGCATGATCTCCCTGAAACAACTCCAGGAAAGTGGCCTGGGTGCCCACAGTGCCCTTGGCTCCTCTGGCCTTGACCTGTTGTTCCAAGGCCTCGATATACTCCAGATCCATGAGCAGATCTTGAATATAAAGGGTATTACGCTTGCCCACGGTGGTGGGCTGGGCAGGCTGATAATGGGTAAAACCCAGGGTGGCCAGATCCTTATACTCACGGCAGAAGGAGGAAAGATTGGCAATGGTGTTGATCAGGGTCTTTTTGATCAGTTGAAGTGCCTTCTTCTGGATGATCAGGTCGGTATTGCAGACCACGAACTGAGAAGTAGCACCCAGATGAATAATGGCTTCTGCCTTGGGGCATTGCAGGCCATAGGCATAGACATGGGCCATCACATCATGGCGGATCTCTTTTTCTTTGGCGGCTGCCACCTCGAAATCAATATCCTCGGCATGTGCCTTGAGCTCATCAATCATCTCCTGGGTAACCATTTTCAGGCCCAGTTCATGCTGAGCCTCTGCCAGGGCAATCCAGCATCGCCGCCAAGTGGTAAATTTAAATCGCTCAGAAAAGAGTTCCTGCATTTCCGGGGAAGTATAACGACTAACCAAGGGTTCCTGATAAATATCTCTGTTCATATCTTTCGATTGAGTATTATTAATTCGGGTGCCGTAGGGGCAAACCTATGTGTTCGCCCCTTCATGCCGGGCAGACACACAGGTCTGCCCCTACATTTCCTAAAGATTGATCGATTTCAAGGAAGGATATTTAGCGCAATACACCGCAAAAGTCCACCGGAGAATAGATCCTCATTCGGCAATGACTCGTATCTCCACCCCGTTGCATTGCACGGTCTCATCCACCCTGGTCTTTCTCCGCTTTCTGCTTTCCGGCTCTCCGTTCACCCGGACCAGCCCTTCACTGATCATATATTTTGCTTCCCCGCCGCTGGAAGCCAAATCTGCCAGCTTAAGGAGTTTGTACAGCTCTATATATTCATCCCTGATGGAAATCGTTATGCTTTGGTCAGTCATACTCTCGTTTTTCTCTCGCTATGGGATACTGCTCTCTGTTTTTTTTTGATTTTCCCGATTATCGCAAGGATGCCAACTCGTCACGGACCGCAAGGCCCAATTGTTTTAGAGTATACGGCTTCTTGATAAATTTACCGGCACCCAGCTCCTGCGCCTTCCGCACCTCTTTATCCGCTGCAAAACCGCTGGAGATGATTGCCTTCTGTGCCGGATAGAGCTTCTTTGCCTCTTCATAGGTATGGCGACCGTTCATGCCGGGCATGAGCATATCCAGGACCAACAAATCCACCGGTTGATCAGCCGATTGGCCAACTGGCTGGTCAGCCAAGAGCTGCAAGGCCTCTTCACCGCTGGATGCCTTTATGACTTCGTAGCCAAGGACCTTCAGCATACCGCAGGCAAGGTTAAGCTGCCGGACATCATCATCCACCACCATGACAGTTCCGGTGCCGGTCAACTCTTCAAGACCGGGCTCCGCTTCCCGGCTCCGGGAAATTTCTTCATCGGTCAGAGGAAAAAGGAGAGTAAAGCTCGTCCCCTGCCCCCTGACACTGCTCACGCTCACTGAACCGTTATGATCCAGAGCCGTATTCCAGACTACAGCCAGCCCCAGTCCGGTACCGCTTCGTCCCATAGCCTTCTTGGTATAAAAGGGCTCAAAAATCCGTTCCCGGTCTTCTTCCGAGATCCCCGGCCCATTATCACGAACACGCAGGACAGCATATCGGCCCGGCTGTACCTTGCAGGCAGAATTGCTCGAATCCTCAACTACCTCCTGCCTGCTTGTCGCAATAACGACTTCTCCTTTCCCTTCAATGGCCTCTGCCGCGTTATTCACCAAATTCATAAGACATTTCGCGATATGGATCGGTGAGCAGCTAATGTGCAAAGGTTGCGAATTCAGGTCGGCGGACAGCATAACCTCGGGATGCAGCTTATGCACTTCCTTTGCTTCTGTCGAGGCAAGATAATTTTCAATCAAGGTATTCAGGTCGGCGACCTGTTTGACTACAGCCACTCCCCGTGCCACCGTCAAAAGATCATCAACCACTGCGGCAGCCCGTTCACCGGCCTCTTCAACAGCCAGGGCCAGTTCGTGCAGTTTTTTATTATCAGGCAGCTGAAATCGTATCAGCTGGGGATAGCCGACAATGGATGCCAAGATATTATTCAGATCATGGGCCACGCCCCCTGCCATGAGGCCGATGGCCTCCATCTTCTGGGCCTGATGGAGTTCCTGTTGCAGACGCAGACTTTCCGCCTGCAGGCGTTCATTAGTGGCGATCTTTTCCTGCAACCGTCGGTTGCTTTGCGAAAGGGCCTGTTCCCCTTCCTTCAGAGTTGTGATATCCCAGAAGCTGCAGATCGTCATCGCACTGTTCTCCTTCTTCAAGGCAGTCTGAGCAACATAGAGAGAGATCATCTTCAAAGTGCCGTCCTTTGCTGTGATTTTCAGCTCACGATCCGATCCCCGGCTCTGAGGATTGTCTCGCGCTTCACAGGTATGACAAAATGAATCTTCCGAGATTTCCCGAAAAATACATCCCTTCCCCTTTACTTCCTCAGCTGAAAAACCGGTGATTTTTTCAGCCGCCTGATTCCAGGCAATGACCCGATCCTCCTGATCAACACTGAAAATAGCTGCCGGGCTGGTGTCGAGAATAGTTTGCAGCTCCCTGCGCTGCTCATCTTCCCTTTTTCCGGTATTCCATTTATCACAAAGAGAAACCGCCACCTGCATAAGCTCTTCCGGATCAAAGGGCTTACGAAAAAAAAGCAGTTTATGAAGCGTTCCGACAGCCTTGGCTATCTCCTCGCGCGAACGGTCGGAATAGGCGGTTACAATGACAATCTCAATATCCGGATCAAAGTTTCGAATGCGGGCAGCTGTTTCCATGCCGTCCCAACCGGGGGGCATACGAATGTCAACAAAGGCTATGGCGAACGGCTGCTGATCACGGATCGCTTGCTTAACCATTGCATAACCTTCCCGGCCTTGAGACGCATAGGAAAGCTCAAAATCCGGCGTTTCTTCCGAAGGAAGCGGGTTCTCCGGAGGGTGCTCCGCCAGAAGCAGAGCATTCAGCCGACTGATACTGGATGTCTCATCCCGGCTGTTCGGTTGCAAAACGAGCTGATACGACTTCCATATATCGTGGTCATCATCAATGATCAATATTCGGTTATTGCCGTTTATCATCTTGAAAAATCTCCGTACGTTTTTTATTCCGGGGAGGTGTCGGCGGGCAGGCGCAGGATAAATTCGGAACCCATACCGGGACCGACACTGACGGCGTCAATGGAACCGTTGTTGGCGATAAGATAATTGGCACAGGAGTGGAGCCCGAACCCCGAGCCTCTGGCCTTGGTGCTGTAGCCGAAACGAAAAAAGTTTTCCCTCTCTTTCTCCGTAAAGCCGCAACCGTTATCTTTAATCGAGAATACCACACTATGCGACTCGTCGCCTTCTAAAAAGGAAGACAATATTATCTTTTTATTTTTTATATTACCACCGTCAAAGGACTCATAACTGTTTTTAATCAAATTGACGAGAATCTGTAAAAAATGCACCTCCTCAAGTAACACAGGAGGAACTTCCTGAAACGCCAGCTCCACGTCTATCTCCCGCTGCTCCAACGATTCATGAAACATATTCAAGGCATCCCGGGCTACCCGATTGATATCAAGATGCTGCTGCTCTCCTGTGGGAATGCGGGCATACTGCCTTTGCAGACGGATAATATCCTCGATATGGCTGTGTTTGTCGCAGATCTGTTCCAACGCGGTTTCGACCTGTCCGTACTCTTCAGCAATGGATTCCGGAATAAGCTCAATGATCTTTTGCATTCTCAGACTCCGATCTTCGCCGACATCGCCCTGAGACAACTCCAGCATATCCCGCAACGAATGCAGAACCCGCGCCAAATTATTCCGTAACGGGCTGTTTTTCAAACGGGTAATCAGCATGGCCGCGCTGATTTTCGCCGGGGTGATGGCATTGCCGATATTATGGAGCACCCCGACAGCCATTTCAGCCATTCCCGCCTCATGGGCCTGCCGAATCATAATATCCTGGGCTTCCTTGAGTTCACGGGTTCGCTCATCCACCTTGTTTTCAAGGGATTTATTATAGTCCGCCAACTTCTTTCGGCTGCTTCCGAGACTGATCGTCATACCGTTAAATAAGTCCGCCAGGTCGGAAAACTCATTACAGACCAAATCCTTCCTGATCTTATGCTCAAGATCGCCATCACGAACCTGATGCACTCCTCGCCTCAGGACATCAAGGGCACGCAGCAGGGGCCGGGTGAAGAGCACAGCGACAAAAACAGATATTAAGAGAAGAACAGCCATCATACTGATAAAATACACCTTCATGGCGTGTATCTGTTTATCCCAGCGGAGATATTCCTGAATCATTTTACTGTTTAAGAAATGCATCGTATAACCGCAACGCAAGATGCCCCAGAGCTTGTCTCCGTTATACACAGGAAGAACCGCCTCCAAAAGCGAAGTTTTCCCGAGAACATCCTGTTCTTTCAAGAAAGAAACCTCCAAGACCTGCCCGTCAGAGTACATCTTCGGAAAATTCGGCCACAGCTGTTCAGTGTTTCTCCGGGCCATTTTGTCGTCCAGACGCGTCCCCAGCTTATTTTTATCAGGATGAGCTAAAACCTGTCGTTTATCATCCATAATCAGGCAATAAACCATCTCCCGGTCATTTTTCACCACCTCAGCCATCAGATCGGAAAGAAAAGTGAAATCATAGCCGGCAGCTGCCTGCCCTACACTTAAACCGATACTGCGCACCAACGCGGCGCTGCGGTTTTCCATCCCCTTGCGCATCGCTCCAATATTTTCCCGCAGATGCTCATCACGAAAGTCTGCTGTTTTTTGAATAAAAATAAAAGTAAGCAAAGGAAAAAGCAGACAGAGCAGTACCGAATTCATAAGAACCAGATACATACGAAGAGAAATTCTGGACAACTTCATACCGGATATCTTGGGTTGAAGAGGATGTTGATGATGCCCGTCGGGACAGCCTGAATCCCTTCAGAGACAGAAACGTCAAAAATCCGTTGTCTTATTCTTAGAAACAAAAAATGCCCCGAGAGCAGCTGTGACCAAACCTTGAAAGGGTGCCAGCCAGAGATTAGATAATTTGATCAATTCCGGCTGGGAAAACTTTGAGAACGGGCTGAGAAGAATGATCAGGATAATTGTTGCCAAATAAGCAATGGAGAGAAATTCAGAAAGACGGAAGAAAAAGCGATCAACAGTGACTGTTTCATCGAGATCTGCCGAGCCGGTCGCATCGGCAATCAGAATTCCGATAATCAAAAACAGCGTCGGCACAAAGGTCGGCAGCATCAGACCCCAGGCCTCTCTTGCTTCACTGCCGTATTGTCCAAAAAAAGTTTGCAGCAGGAGCAGGGCAAAAAGAAAACCTGAACCGGCGAACCAGATGAACACCAGCCTTTTTTGACTGTCTGTAACAGGGATACGCATGACGCCTACTTAATCTCTCCCCTGCTGATCAAGCCTTTTGAACAAAATAATCAAACTCCGCTTCAACAGATTCGTTGCATGATAGAGATGATCCAATTCATCATTGGATTCGGACGGATTGCTGTAGATCAATTCAGTTTCAAGCTTCCCTGCTGCAATCGCTTCAGCACTTCTGGTCAACCGGACCAAACGAATCACCACAGAATAAATAAAGAGGAGATTAACGGCAAGAATAATAAAGATAAGAGATACGGTCCAGGGATTGACTAACGACCTGATAACTTCACGGATCCCGACAGCGGGCAGACTGACACTGACAACACCGCGCACCTGACCGACCTTATAGCCGAAGGCCTTTTCCGAACCGTATTTGGCTATAACAGCCGGAGGCGCATCCTCGGGATCACCGTGGCATTTCAGGCATTCCTGCTGCACCAGAATAGGGCGGGCATATCGGTATGTCCCGCCCTCGTACCGCTCAAAAAAATCAAGCAGCTTGTCATCTTTGAAGGCCTTGATGGCTGAGACCTCGAACTCATCAGGAATATTGTCCTCCTGGCGATAATCATCACTGGTTACCCGAAAGACAGCCCGGGTCGCCTCTTTATTGGCGATCATTGCCAGCTCTCTTGTAGCCAGGGCTGGATTTTTCCCGTAAAAAGCTCCCCCGTCAGCGGCATTTTCCCGGGCAAGGAAATCGTGATAACCGGGAATCAATTTTCGGACCCACACCATACCGGTTTGGGCGACCCAAGCGCGGAAGGCAATAACCTGATCCGCCACGGCACCGGCCTCATGTCGGGCCGTGTAGGTTCTTAAAGAGGACAAAGTGGTCACAAAGGCTCCGGCAGTCAGCAGCATCGTCAGAGTAAAAACAGCAAGGAACTTCAGCGGAATGCTCATCTTTCTTCCCATGTATCACCTCGTTGTTTTTCCGTTCGTCCTTCTTTCTTCATGCAAATATTCTCAACCCGATGCCCTTAGCCCGATGTCCAAAGGACTCCACCGGAACTCCACAAAAATATCAGCAAAAAAAAGGCTCAGCAAACCTGCTCCGTTATCCCGGAATTTTCTTCCTTCCGGGCCAGAAGTTTCTCCAATACCAAGATACCATCCGGCGTAAAGGATTCGGATCTGCTGAGATCAAGAGCGGTATTGGGCAGCATAAAGCGGCCGTACTCCACTTCTTCCGCTTGCAGGGTAAACGGCCCCTCATGAACGCAGGTGAAGATGCGGCCCCAAACGCGATTCTCCTGATCCTCATAATACTGATCAAAGAGAAAATTCAGTTTGACCGGCCCCACCCCCAACTCCTCGGCCAACTCCCGTTCCGCTGATTGTTCGTAGGTTTCCCCGGCCTGGACAACTCCGCCCGCTGCGACATCCCAACAGCCGGGGTAGACATCCTTAGTCGTGGTACGCTTCTGGATAAAGAGTTCTCCGGCGGCATTAAAGACCAGAATATAACTGGCCCGATGAACAAGACGTTGCTCACGCATCAAACGACGGGGAAGCTCGCCCAGCTCCCTGTTGTGTTCATCCACAATCCGGACGATTTCCTCCCCCGGAGTATACATTACTCCTCCTCGCTATGGTGTCTGAACCGCCAGCAACGATGAATATTGCCTTTTCCTTGAAAATCTTCCGGCAAGGTCTGGTCTGTTATCTCTCTAACGACAAATTCTTCTTCCAGCTCGGTATCTAACTCAAATTTTCTATAATTTGTGGAGAAAACAAGCACACCGTCCCAGGTCAAAAGATTCATGGCAAGCCGCAGCAGTTCCGGATGATCCTTCTGAACATCAAAAACAATGTTCTTATGTCGGGAATTGGAAAAGGTCGGCGGATCAACAAAAATCACCCCGTATTGATCCCGGCAGGATCTGAGCCATTGCAGGCAGTCTGCCTCGCTGAATTGATGCAAGGCCCCGCCGAAACCGTTCAGGCAAAGATTGGCCTGGGCCCGAACAAGATACTTTTCCGAGAGATCCACGGTCCGGGTGGAAACAGCACCGCCCTTGGCCGCATAGACCGTTGCCGAACCGGTATAGGCAAACAGATTGAGAAAGGTTCTGCCGTCAGCAAGCTCGGCCAGCAGGGCTCTGGTCTTACGGTGATCAAGAAACAAGCCGGTATCCAGGTAATCGGTAAAATTCACCAGAAAGCGACAACCTCCTTCACGCACCTCGTGCAGCTTCCCCACCTTACCTGTTGTTTCAGGACGCTTCTGATACTGCTCGTTTCCCCGCTGCTTCCGCCTTTTCTTCACAAAAAGTTGGGAATGCGGCACATCAAGCAACTGACGAATCACCTGTAAGGCTTGGTTGAATCGTTCTTCCGCTTTTTCCGAAGAGACTGTTGCGGGCGGCTCGTATTCCTGAACATGGACCCACTGTTCATACACATCAATCGCTATATTATACTCCGGGATATCAGCGTCATAGATACGGAAGCAGGTGATATCATGTTCTTCGGCCCAGGGAAAAAGACGTTGGCAATTTTTGCGCAGTCGGTTAGCAAAGTCTTCGGCGGGCAAGGCGGGATCGCTTTTTTGATCGTTTGCCTGAGGAGTCTCCTGAAGAGACAGCCGAATTCCCTCATCAGGTTCCTCAGAAACGCCCGGAGAAGCTGCTGTCAGTAAACGACATTTCAGAGGGCCGTTATACAACCGATGACGTTCCTGCCAGCTCACTCCAAGCATATCGGCAAAATCAGGATTAGCCGTAAAAAAGCCCAGCTGCCAACCGGAAAAATGCCGGCGATAAAGGCGTCCCAAAGCACGGTACAGGTATTTAACCGCCTCTTTCTCGGACAGGCGCTCGCCGTAAGGAGGGTTGGTCAGCAGTACGCCCTCAGCAGTCGGGGGATGTAAGCGGGCAAGCTGCCGCTGTTTGATCGTAATACGGTCTCCCAGCCCGGCATTGGTTATGTTTTTACGGGCAACAGCCACAACATGCGGATCAGCGTCATAGCCGATAATCATCGGCCAGGGAGTGTCGGCATGTTGATCTTCCCGCTGCACCGCCGCTTCAACCAAGGCTTCCCACATTTTTTCATTATGCCCCAACCAGTGCTGAAAACCGAAAGTATCCCGCAACAAGCCGGGAGCCGAATCTCCGACAATCAGAGCTGCCTCGATAAGCAGGGTGGCAGAACCGCACATGGGATCCAACAGACAGGTATCAGGGGACATGCCGACCCGAACCCCGGAAAGATACGCAATGGCGGCCGCCAGCGTTTCTTTCAGAGGCGCTTCACCGGCTCCGGTCCGGTATCCCCGTCGATGGAGACTCTCCCCGGATAAATCCAGAGACAGTGTTGCTGTTGTTTCTTCCACATGGAGATTGAGCCGAATACCGGGTGTACGAACATCCACATCCGGTCGTTCTCCTGTCCGCCTGCGAAATTGATCTACAATAGCGTCTTTGATTCTCAGCGATGCGTAATGACTGTGATTCAGATCAGGCGCAGAGTTGACCAGAGTAGTAGAGACAGCAAAACTGGTATCGCCGTTAAAATGCCTGCCCCAATCAATCTTGCCGGCCTCTTCATAGAGTTCGTCCGGTGTCGGTGCTTCGAACCGGGTCAAGCGCAGCAGAATGCGCGAACTGAACCTTGACCAGAGGCAGGCAAGATAGGCGGTTTTTAAGGAGTTTGCCTGCCATGTGACCGCACCCGGTGCGGTTACCGGCTCAATGCCGCCCAATGAAGAGATCTCTTCCTGGACTAAATTTTCAAGTCCTGCGGCGCAGGTGGCAACAAAGCAGTACGGCTCTTTTGTGTTTCGTCTTCTTTTTGATCGAACTGAGCGATCGGTGATTCCATGAGCATGCATAAAATGAGTATAAAAACCTTGTAGAGAATAAACCGGCCGCCGTTACAAATAACAAAAAGTTACACAAAGTCGGGCACCGGATGTTTTATATAAAAAAAACTCTTCTGAAAGAAACGAAATAATCTGAAATAATTCTAAAAAAACACACGAAGAGGAAGAGGAAAAATCAGTCCCGGACAAAGTCATGGCGCAATCGGCCCATCTCCTGATGAAGGGTCTGCTCCAGTGAAAAAATATTTTTCCTGACCACGGAACTGAACTCGTCGGCACCTGCGGAGTCGGCAGAAGCAAGAGCTGTTTTTTCTTTCTGCACATGAACAAGTTCCAGTAATGCGGCTGATTCCCGGATAGCCAGCATACCGGTTGCTGCGATTTCCTGCCGCACTGCACCAAGCAGGCCTTTCACGTCAAAAACCGGAGATTCGCCTTTTACCGGAGAAACCGCCCCTGCGTCCGGCACCTTTTTCAGGCTTTCCCGGATACAGCTATGCTGCCAGACAAACACCTTTTCCAAAATTTCCGATGCAACAGACCAGGCTTTCTGTTGCCGTTGTTGCTCTACAGTAAATTGCTCCACAGTAATCTGCCGATAAACCTGAACAAGCTCATTGAGAAGGCTGAATGCACGAGCATCTGTGAGTACACGGATCTCGTCAATATGCCTGACCACCGCATCAATGCCCAGAAGTACCGGACCGACCAGCGCAAGCTGTTCCTTCTGTTCCCGGCGACAGGCTTCAACTTCATCACGCAAAGCGGAAAGAATGGAATCGGAGATTTCCATCCCGAGTGAAATCACAATAGTATGAAGACGTTCATAACCGGTTGAGCTGGCTTCAAAAGACATGGCTTAAATCAGGTTGAATTTTAATCTCTTCGTATTATTTATACCGGGTACCGCAGGGGCGAACCCCTGTGTTTGCCCGGAGACTGACGGTTCAGGTCAGGCACGGGAGCCTGACCCTGCCTCTGCCCAGATCGCGAAAGCATAAAAGAAACCCTGCCCTTTTCCCAATAAAAAAACTGTCCGGGTTTATTTTTATCCTTCCGTCCCCGGAAGGATGCTCTCTCAGGTCGGCAAGGTGATAATGATGCTGGTCCCCTTGCCTGTTTTTCCTTCAATACTCACGGTACAGTTCATCGACGTGAGCATTTTCTTTACAATGGTCAGCCCAGTCCTGTTCCTTTGGCCCGAGTG
>MTKS01000031.1 GCA_004028495.1 Candidatus Electrothrix marina | reverse complement strand
CTCGTTGTAAATTATCAACCTGAATAAGCAGGGTTTCACTGAGTTCCTGAAAATTTTGCGCCATCGTGCCCAGTTCATCTTCCCTCTCCAGGAAAAAATCAATTCCTTCTTCACCCTGTCGCAACCGATTCGCTCGGGAGACTAATTCCCTGATATCAATCGTCAGGCCTCGCGCCATAAACCAGGCAAAAACGGTGCCGACAATAATGGCTGTCAGCATGTACATCAAGCCGTTCAGAGTAACGTGCTTTATATTATCGCTAATACCTGCGCGGCTTATGCCGACCCTGGCCCAGCCGATTTGGCGCTTATTGACAATGATGGGAGCCGCTGTATCAATAAAGCCGGAATCATTCACAAGCAGATAGGGTTCAGGCTCAGCTGTTAAAAGGGTTCTGCTTATTTCATCATCAATATATTTGCCGACTTGCTCGGTGTCCGTGTAGGCCAGCACCTGACCTTTTGTATCCACTAACATGGCAAATTGAAGGCTTGGGAAACCGGATTGGGATCTGATGATTTCCTCCATGCCGATAAAATCCCGAGCCAATACCCATGAGGTGGAATTTGTCGCCAGTGTTTCCGCAAGCCCGAAGGCCTGTTTTTGGCTGAGATCAAGAAAAAACGCTTTTTCCCTGTTAACTAAATCAACGACGAATACAGTCATAAGGACGGCATGAACCAGGGCGATTCCCAGCATTAACTGCCGTGCGATAGATTTTGCCCAGATTTTTTTTAAAGGTATTCGCATTATTGTAACGGTCTTACTTCATGTGTGAATTTGATGAGAAAATCACGCACAGGCAGATAGGTGTCATCATCAGCGCTCTCGTAGCCTGAAAGTTCCATTGGCTTCAGAATGCGTCTCCCCTGCTCATGGGTATGAAGAGTTGTTAACAGCTTGATGACCTGTCGAATGATGTTATCCGGAACATCAGGCAAGACAACCAGTCCGTTATTCAGCAGAGGTTCTGTCCGCCAGATAACCTTCAGCTGCTCAGCTAATTCCGGCCGTTCCGCGCTTAATGCCTTCCAAGGAGGAGGCCAGGTGGCAGCGGCCTGGGTTTGCCCTAAGAATACGTTCATAATGGATGATTCCTGAGAACCGACATATCGGTTGTCCAATTCCGTCATGACATCCACACCGTGTGTCTGAAGATAGTATTGCGGCATCATCGAAGCGGCTAATGCTGTGGGAGCGGGATAACTGACAGCTTTTCCTTTGAGATCCGTAACCTTTTTTATGCCGCTGTCCTTTCTGACCAGGATGATCCCTCTGAAATTTTGATCGTCTCCCATTTTCCCGAACACCTTATAGCCTTTATCCACCGCATTGACAGTCTGAAATGGATTGGGCAGGGCGAAATGAAATTTTCGGGCATAGAGTTTTTCATCAAAAGCGGCATAATTACGCGAGGCTTCCAATCTGAAAGAGGTGCCGGTAATATTTTTTGACAGGTATTCCATCATGGGGCCAAAAACCTCGAAAAGCCTTTGCGGATTGTGGAGCGGATGAACACCGAAAATATATTCGGTGTCCATGATCGGCGGGGTTGTAGAGAATTCGGGCAAGTAGGTCTTTTCCTCCCGGTCACTGCAGGCGGACAACAACAGACAGCCGAGAAAAATCATTATGATTCCGGCTATGAAAAATATTCTGTTCGACAATATAAGGTGTCGGAGAGACTGCAAACAGTCCCTCTGATCAGAAGAGGCGGCCTTGGCGGCGATTAAAAACGGGATTTTCATTACGTCGGGTGCCGACACCAACACGGACGGCCCAATTTGTCGGTGCTTTGAGGGACAGGAAAATTTATATGATGACCGAGTTGACCGGGCCTGCCGGGTCTTCCCCGGTTTGTCCAGCAAGACAGCCTCCTGGATAATATCAGAAGTATGATCAACAAGTTGAGCTGTGCTGAAGCAGGAAAATATCTGCTCGTCAATATGTACTCTATCCTGCCCGGCCAATTTAATCAATTCGCCACATAATTTTTTTCCCGGCAACTTGCAGATTCCCCTCAAGTTGCTTCATTGCCCTACCCTTCAATGCACAGATCAACTTATTGATATAACAATACATAGCGCATCAAAACAGTGCGATTCCGGTATTCTATTGCTTTTCATGATAAAAAACGCCCTCTCCGTGAGGGTGCTGAAAATGAGCTGTACGAGGCGAGGCAAAACCTACATCCCAAAACAAGGAGCAAGGCTTGAACAATGAGGAATACAAAAACGGGGAAGAGACCAACTGATGATCAAAAAAGATTTAGAATTCAGATAACCGCGACAAAATACGATTGACAGAATCAACAGAGTGAAGTTGATTATAAAGGGAAGGCAGCTAAAATTCGTATCCTCCTTTTCATGATGATATCTCCTCCAATTTTAGCTGCCTTCGTTTCATAAGACGGAAAAGTTCAACTTCCTGCCCGCCCCTCGACTCTTTATACAATTTTTTATACTCTGCTTATTTCAAAAAAACAACGTTTTTCTTTTTTCGCTGCAAGAAAAAAAATATTTTATCCAATAGAAACCCGGAAAGAAAGCGCAATCATTTACGCGACAGACAACGAAGGCAGCAACAGCCTGAATCCGGAAGAATCAACAGCCCCCTCCCCTGTTATTTCCATATGTTCCAGTTTTGTCCCCAGAGAAACAACAGCTGCCTGCACTGTTTCAGACATCCCTGCCAGCTCCAGTTCCGGCACGCCAACCAGACGAAAACTGATTACAACGCCTGCCTCTGCCTGCGCGGTGCTGATGATCAGGGTCTGTCCGTTACTCAGCAGATCCAGAGAAAAGGCATACAGTTGATAGAGAACATGCTGTAACAGGGCAGGCTCATTATATATGGGATCTATCTCCTGCCCGAGTTCCAGCAGCAAGGCAACCTGCCGTGAGCGAGCGGAACGCTCCAAAAACACCGCCAGTTCCGCCAAAAGCTCATTCACTGAAAAGGAGGAAAAGGGAGTATCAGAACGATGAGCCATCCCGCTAAGATGTTGACAGAACTCGGCAGAACGGCGGACCCGTTGCCCGATCTGGCCAGTCGCCTCTCCCAACGCGGCAAAAAGAGGGGTACCTTCGCCCCCCTCCATTGCCAGAATATCTTCCAACAGACCGTTCGCCTCCTGGATCACAGCAAGATGATTGCACATCTCATGGGAAAAATCCGCAAGCAGCCGACCAAACGAGGCCATCTGCCGCCGCCGTATCGCCTGTTCCCGCTCCCCTGTCATCCCTGCCGTCATGTTTTGCCCTCATTGCCCTCAGCCTGTTTCTTCACAGCCTCGTTAATCTTGCCCAAAAGATCAGGCAGGTCAACCGGCTTGATCATATAATCAAAGGCCCCTTTCTCCCCGGCCTCAATCCCGGCCCGAATCGAACCGTGCCCGGTCAGCATGATCACCTCAATACTCGCATCAGAGGCTTTGATCTTTTCCAGCACATCCAGCCCGCTCATATCATGCATTTTCAGATCAAGGATAACGATATTCGGGTTCACCTCGGTCAGACGCACCAGCCCTTCCTGGCCGCTATAGGCATCAACCGCGTCGATATTACGCAAACGCAGACGCCGACACAGGGTTGCGGCGAATTCCGCCTCATCGTCAATGATCAACAATTTGATTCCTTTCAACTTTCCCTTCATTCCTCCTCCTGATGGACCGGCAGATCAAGTTCAAACTCGGTGCCCTTTCCCTTCACGGAAACCACATTCACGGTGCCGCCCAAATTTCTAATCAGGCCGTAGACAATGGACAACCCCAGTCCGGTCCCCCGCCCTGTTTCCTTGGTTGTAAAAAAGGGATCAAAAATATGCTGCTGCACCTCGGCTGTCATGCCGGGACCGTTGTCCGCAATACAGATGCGGACGATTTCCGGGGCCACCTGTTGGCTGCTCAGGGTGATTCTGCCGTCCCCTCCGCGTTCCGCCAGAGCATCTATGGCATTCCCGATGATATTGAGAAAAATCTGCAGGAGTTCTCCGTGATCGCTCCAAGGACGCTGAATATCCTCATCCAGGATGAATTCCATAGCGATCCGGTTATACGATGCCTCTTCAGCCAGGAAATCAACCGCCTCATGCAGAAGGGCGTTGATATCAACCTCTTCCATTTTCACCTTGGTCTGATGGGCAAAGCCGAGCAGGCGATGGGTGATGATCTTACAGCGCTGCACGCTGTTCTGGATGCCTGCAAGGGATTCCTCCACCATATCCTTATGAGGAAAATCAGGTGACATCTCGTGAATATCCTGTATCAATCCGGCCTGCTGATTGATAATCGCCAGAGGATTATTTATTTCATGGGCCACCCCGGCTGCCAGCCTGCCGATAGAGGCCAGCTTATTGGGCTGTTCAGCCCGGGCAAGAAACTGCTCCCGTTTCAAGCCGGCCTCGCGCAGATGGCCGGTAATAGCCTCACTGAGCTGAAAAACCACCAGCACCGCAACAAGGGCGCAAAAAATAAAAATGGTGATCTGCTGATAACGGGAAACTATGGCGATGATGCTCATGGGAACCAGAACCAGGACCGTCAGGATCAGTGAAAGCCCTCTGGAAAAACGACGATACCCCTTATCAAGGTCCGCCCGGATCATAAAATTGCCCCGAGGCGGCGGCAAGATTTTTTCCAGCCAGAGAGAACATTTTTTCATGGTGAATCAGCCGTGCTCCGGCGGCGGCGGTGCCGCATAGATGGTCAACTTAAGCTCGGCATCATCAAGAAGCCGGTATTCCGGCCTGACACCGGAGAGCTGTTCGCTCTCTACGATAATGATAGGGACTCCTTCGCCGCGTTTATCCATGATAGAACTCCGTTGGCTCCCTATGGCATTGAAATTCATGGGACAGCGGGCTAGCAGAGAGGTCAGCAACTCATTACGGGCAGACTGCCGTTCCGAGAGGCTGTCAATGGTCATGGTATTGGGGATGGTTCCCGGAGAGAAGATCTCAAGGCGATCAGCAAAAAGATGGAGGCGAATCTTTGATCCGTAAATCGAATAATCACGGTGGGCAACCGCATTGACCACAGCCTCAAAAACAGCGTTCAGAGAAAACTGCGGTGTGTCAATCCGGTTCGGTGCCTTGATTGCGTAAACACGCATATTGCGTTCAACAAACCGGCAGGCATCCCTAACCTGAATGTCCAAGGGACCACTGATATCTTTGGCATCAAGCTGATATCCGCCGTTTCTCTCTATACCGCGATAACAGACTGCCTGAATAAAAGCACCGGACATGAAGGCATCCGGTGTCTCGCAGGCCATCAAAACACCGCTGACCGTCGGGCAGAGAATATCGTTCTCTCCCGGCGAGATCAATTTCATCTTGAGCAGAAATTCCTGATCATCATGAGAAGAGATAACAGTTCTGAATCGATTCCACAGGCTCGGGGCTAAATCATCAAACCGAGCCCCCGGTACAGCCTGTTCGTCAAAGCGTATCAGGCGGGCTTGGCTGCGCTGCTGAAAAAGACGTGCTAACATATCCGGCTTCATCTGCCGCTTGGAACTGCCGATACGACGAAAATAGCCGCCCGGACTCTGATGAACAAACAGACTCCTCGGCACATCAACGCGGATAATCACCTTCTCCTGCTCTCCCTGAACAGGAACAAAAAGCTTACGAACAAGGCAATCCAAGGGTGGTTCAATAAGATCGTTACAGATGGCTCGCAGCCAATCTTCGACAAGATCAAGTTTTTCCAACGGAATACCCACAACTTCCCGAGTCCTGTCATCAACACCTAACAAAATAATCCCTGCATGGGTATTTGCCATTGCGGCAAGTTCATCGGCCATCCCGTTACGATGAGGCCCGCTGATTTTTTCACCTTTGAATGAGATATTCTTCAGTTCAAGAATTGAATCCTCACCCAAGGCTATCTGTTTGAGCAGGTCTGATGTTTTTTCCAGCATTGTTTTTTCTTTCTTCGACTACCCTCACGCAGGTCACAACCGAGCTGCACTAAGGACAGGCAATTATTACCGTAAGATCACCCCGCCACAGGCACAAAAACCTCCATCCCCATGAGCGGCCAGATAACAGCCACGGCCAGCCAGACCACCAGCATCAACAGAATACTGGCCGGAATCCCCCACAGGAAGAACTCTCCGGTGCTGAATTGTCGGGAGTTATAGGCAATGGCATTAGGAGCAGCACCGACCAGCAGGAAAAAAGGCATCCCGGCAACCACAAGGGAGGAAAACAAAATCACCTCGCCGCTGACTCCGAGATACGGAGCAATAACTAAGGCCACGGGCAGAGAAATAGCAATGGCAGCCACGTTCATAATGAAATTGGTCATCATCATGACAAAGAAGGCCATGCCGAGAATAAAAACCAGAGGCGGTGAGTTCTGAAAGAGGACCAGCCAGTTAACGGCCAGCCAACGGGCCGCCCCGGTCTCCCAGAGACAGAAACCGATGGACATAGCCCCGGCAAAAAGCAGGATAATATTCCAGGGCACCTCTTCAAGATCATCAATTGCAAGAATATTGAAGAGGAAAAAAGAAACCGTGGAACAGAGCAGAATACCGGTTTTATGGATACCGGCCAAGGCGGGAATAAAATTCTTCAGCGCAATGATCAGGATGGTTCCGAACACGATCCCGGCGGTGAGGAGCTCCTTCTGGCTCCAGCGGCCCAAATCCTCGTACATCCTGCCCGCCTTTTCCTTTAGGCCGGGAATCCTGGCATGTTCCGGCTTGAAAAAGAGGAGAAAAAAGCCCCAGAGCAGAAAGATCATGAGCCAGCCAATGGGGAACATATACCAGCTCAATTCAAAAAAACTGATATCCACCTTCATGATGTCCTTATAAAAACCCAGGGCCACAGCCCCCCTGGCCGCGCCCAGCAGGGTGATGATACTGCCAGCACCCGCCACATAGGCCATGCCGATGAATAGGCCCTTGCCGAAACGGGTCGGCCCCTCCTCATCAGCATACAGGGAATGAATGGCCATGAGCAGAGGAAACATGGTGGCAGCTACTGCGGTATGGGCCATAAAATGGGTGAGCACGCCGGTCATGGCAAAGCAGCCCAGGTAGATCATGCTGGTCCGTTCCCCGACAATGGAGAGCATCTTATAGGCCATCCGTCTGGTTAAACCGGTCTTGGTGAACACCATACCGATCATGATGGAACCGAAGATGAAGAGCACAGAAGGATCCATAAAATCCCGAAATGCGGTACCGGGATCACGGATCATAAACAGGGCTTGCAGAACGCCGATGGTCAGACTGGTCACGCCGATGGGCACCACTTCGAAAATCCACCAGGTTGCAGCCAGCAAAAAAACAGCCAAGGCCCCCTTCCCTTCACGGGTCAGGATGAAATGCGCTCCAGTCGGATCAACAGCATCCGGCCAAGGAGGGAAGAAATACACAATAGCAAAGAAAACGATGCCGGTAAGGATAAAAAGCAATCGTTTCCAATCAAATCGCTTTTTTTCCCTGGACAAAGCAAGTACCTGAGGGCCTGAAGACTGCATCGTATTTCCCCGTCGTCTTATTATTTCTCTTCCTGTATCTTTAAAAAATTCTCAATCCTGCGGCGACGTACACCAGGTATTGCACATGGCGTGAAAAAGCTCTTCAAAACGAAGGAGACCGATGACCGCCCCGTTGTCGATCACCGGCACACAGGAGGTATTATGGCGGTGCAGCACCACAATCGCCTCCAGAATATGGGTATCCGCCGATAAAGTGAAATCAACAGGACGCATCAGGGAACGAACCAGTCGGGCACGATTACCCCCGCACTCGGCAAGGGCGTGATCTTCATATAGACAGGTGAGGTGCGGATCTTCTGCATTGCCCCAAGAAAATTTACTTCCACCCCTCCCCATACCCAGTAGGCTGGGCACCAAACCGCGTAGGATATCGGTCCGTGAGAGCCTGCCCACCAGATTATTTCGTTGATCAAGCACAAGCAGGAAGTGAAGATCAAGAGGATTTTCCTCAGACGGGCTCTGGCCGAACAGAGCTATGGCCTCGTCCAGAGTCTGATGATCGTACAATCGGGGACACCGTTCAAGAGGGATGACCATCTCTCGTATATCCTTTGTTTTTTCCGACATGCCCCCTCCCCCTCAGAAGAAAAATTTCCTTGATATTTCTCTGATGCTACCAGCTTTTTCGCTTAAGAATATCCTGCATCTCGGCATCCGCTTTCCTATGCACGGCTGTCAGATGAGCTTTCCTTGCTGTCTTGATCTTTTCCAGCAACTCATCAATATCCACAGGCTTCTGCAAAAAATCATTAGCCCCCTGCTTCATGGCCTCAATACCGCCTGCTACGGTGGCATGACCGGTCAGCATCAGGACTTCAAGATCCGGCCTCCTGGCCTTAATCTGTTTCAGCGTTTCAATGCCGTCAATGCCCGGCATGGAAAAATCAATAACAGCAACATCAAAGACCCGCTTATCCACCATTGCCACAGCCTCTTCACCGCAGGTGACAGCGGCAACCTTCATTCCTCTGGTTTCAAGGCGGCGGGCAAGCAGCCGGGAAAACTCCTCTTCGTCATCAACAAGAAGTACTTTTGTCGACAGATGCCTATCCATGATGTTTTCTCCCCTGGGTTACTACCCCTTATGCCGGGCAGACACGCAGGTCTTGCCCCTACATTTCCGCACCTGAAAGAGGTGTCTATTTTTTGAGAAATTCCCTGCCCCTAAACCAAATCCCTCTGCGCGACCTCTTCTTTAGCCATCTCCCGCGCCTTGCCGTCCGCTGCTAAGATAGCATCCAGATCCAAGTCATCACCAGGGGCAAACTGATTCAGCGTCGCGGCGACAATTGCGGTGATATCCGTAAAACCGATCTGCTCATCCAGAAAAGCGGCAACAGCAACCTCATTGGCAGCATTGAGCACTGCCGGTTTCACCCCGCCCTCTTCCATTACTCTGAAAGCGAGCCTGAGTGCCGGAAAGCGATCATAATCCGGTTTTTCAAAACTGAGCTTACCGCACTCGGAAAGACTGAGCCGGGAAAGATTAAGGGGCATTCGTTCCGGGTAGGACAGGGCATAGGCAATAGGAATGCGCATATCCGGAATGCCCAGCTGGGCCATCACAGAGCCGTCAATATACTCCACCAGAGAATGCACAATGGATTCAGGATGCACAACCACCCGAATCTTCTCCACCGGCACATCAAAAAGCCGGCAGGCCTCGATAACCTCCAGGCCTTTATTCATCATGGTTGCCGAATCAATGGAGATCTTGCGGCCCATATCCCAGTTGGGATGGGCCAGGGCCTGATCCGGGGTGACCCGGCGTAATCCCTCTTTATCCAAGGTACGAAAGGGACCGCCCGAAGCCGTCAGGATAATCATACCCACATCATCGCGGCGTCCGGCCTCTAGGGCCTGAAAAATAGCCGAATGCTCGGAATCTATAGGAAGGAGAGCAACCTTATGTTTTTGAGCTGACTCCATGACCAGTCGCCCGGCCATGACCAAGGTCTCCTTGTTAGCAAGCCCGATATCCTTGCCCTCCGCGATTGCCGCCAAGGTGGGCAAAAGCCCCGCCGCACCTACCACCGCAGACACGACCATCTCCGCTGCCGGAACAGTAGCTACCTTCCGGTTTCCCTCTTCTCCCCAGAAAACCTTCTCCCGGTATTCCTCCGGTAACATGGCGATGAGCTGCGCTGCCAAGGACTGATCCGCAACCGAGATGCATTCGGGCTGAAACTCCTGCACCTGAACGGCAAGCTCTGTAATATTTCTGCCTGCGGAGAGTCCGACAACTCGAAAACGATCAGGGAAAGAACGCACCACATTGAGGACATTTTTACCAATGGAACCGGTGGAACCAAGCAGGGAAATGGATTTCATCGGAGAACTCCAGAGTAAAGCAGTAGATAGAGCAGAGGCGCGGTCAAGAGCAGGCTGTCGATCCGATCCAATAACCCGCCGTGCCCACCCAGCAGGGTGCCGGAATCCTTGATCCCGGTACCACGCTTAATAATGGACTCAGCCAGATCCCCGGCAATGCCCACAAGAGCAAGTAAGGCTGCGGCTAGGGCCAGACGAAAACTACCTAGCTCCGGAAGAAGAAAAGCTCCTAAGAACACAACAGCAAAAACAGCGGTCAGGATTCCGCCGATTGCTCCGTTGATGGTCTTGCCCGGACTGATACTCGGGCAGAGCTTTTGCTTCCCAAAGGCTCGACCACTATAATAGGCACCGGTGTCGGACCCTGCCGTCACAGCGGTCAACAATAACAGCCAGAAACTACCGTCTGGAAGAAAACGAAGCAGGACAAGAAAGGCAGAACAAAGGCCAATATAAAAAACAGCAAAGCCAGCCTGCATGAGAAAGGCCAGGGCATCGACAAAACGGGTATAAAAAAAGATGGTCAACATGACCAAGCCCAGTAAAGCAAGATAACTGCCGACCAGCACCTCAGAAGGGCTACCATCAGCAGAGGCCAGCACCGGGACCAAACAGGTCAGCAGGGACAGGATGAGAATGTCTGTTCCGGGCGTTTTGTCGATCATACGAAAAAACTCATACAGGGCAATAGCCGTGCCTATGGTGAGAGCGCACCAAAACATAAAAGGAGGGGCCGACAAGAGCAATATCCACAGTATAACCATGAATATCCCAGGAAGTAGACGTTGTTTCATAACATCGTATTGTTTATTTTATATGAAACTGGTTGACTGTCGGTCTGCCATTTTCACTTTCACTTTTTATTATCCCGGCCCGATGGGCCGGGATCAGGGACAGAAAGAGGAATGATCACGAGGAGGCTCAGACGGTTTCCGCCTGCGCTCCGGTTTTCCCGAAACGTCGTTGACGCCCTGCGTATTCCTCCAAGGCCTCAAGGAACTGATCCCTGCGAAAATCCGGCCATTTAATATCTGTAAAATAAAGCTCG
>MTKS01000030.1 GCA_004028495.1 Candidatus Electrothrix marina | reverse complement strand
AAGGCCTCGATAAAGGGCTCAATCTGGGTCAGCTGCGAACCGATATGGCAGCTGACGCCGACGATCTCGATATGTTCCATTTCCTTGGCCCGCAGATATTCCTGCAACGCCTCATCCACCGGGATACCGAATTTGTTTTTCGCCAGACCCGTGGAGATATAGGCATGAGTCTTCGGGTCCACATCCGGGTTGATACGAAAGGCGATCCGGGCTGTGATTTTCATCTCCGCTGCAATCTCCTGAATTCGATCCAGCTCTTGCGGAGATTCCACATTGAACATCAGGATACCGGCCTCCAGGGCCTCGCGTATTTCTGTTCGGGTCTTGCCCGCGCCGGAGTAGATGATTTTTTGCGGATCTACACCCGCCTTCATAGCCCGGAACAGTTCGCCGCCGGAGACAATATCGGCTCCACCGCCCATCTTGGCGAAAATATTGAGGATAGAGAGGTTAGAACATGCCTTGACTGCAAAACAGGTCTGATGTTGCATTCCGGTAAAACCGGAGTCAAAGGCATCGAAATGACGTTGCAGGGTGGCTGTGCTGTAGAGATAAAAGGGGGTGCCGACTTCTTTGGCAATGTCCTGGACAGGCTTGTCCTCACAGTGAAGGATGCCGTTTTTATAGGTGAAATGATTCATTGTGGCTGTTGTTTTCTATTGATTAGATGTTCGTGTTGTGACCGTCCCGCGAAACCCGTATCCCGTAGGGGCACGGCACGCCGTGCCCTTACAGCGTTCTGTACAAAGGGATTTTTTTTCGGGCAGTTCTAAGGAAAAGCCGGCTACCGATCCTCTCTTACGTGATCAATAACCGGCTGGAAAAAGCATATGCGGTAGCGGTAGATATTTGAGCTGTTTTGCTGTGTTGAGCTATTCGCCCTCTACCTCAGCAGAGCGTTCGCTCTCATTGGCTGGATCACTCTTGTCAAAGCTACTGACGGAGTAATACACATAGATGTTTTCATCTGGTGCCTCGGTGTCCTCATAAATATTATAGGGAATCTTCACTTCGCCGATCATTACGGGATCGTCTTCGTTACCTAAGCGGCGGTATATCCGGTAACCGGCCAGATCCGCTTCTTCTCCCTGATCCCAAAAAATCTTGACCGAGGCAGCAGTGCGGGCGGTGGTGACATTCTCCGGTGTTGCCGGAGCGATCAGATCCACCACTTCAACTTGAAAAGGCTTGCTGAATTCACCGGCAACCATATCTCCGTCATAGTCGCTCAGGGCTTGGACGCGGTAGGTATATTCATGGCCCCCGGTTACCTCGGTATCCACGAATTCCGGTTCAGTGAGCAGATTCCCCACGTTTTTGAAAGCGCCTTTGCCCTCGCGGCGGGAGACCTGATATTTAATATTGTCCGCTGTACTGCCGTCAAGATGGCCTGAAACCGGCTGCCATTGGAGGGAAATCATGTTGCTGCCGACTTCGGCAACCAGGTCCTGCGGTATTGCGGGAGGTGTTTCCCAAGTAAAGCTGACCTGATTGGAGTCGGCAGAAGGGGTTAACCAGCCGGTTCGGCTCTGTACTTTAAAGAAATACTTATGGGCCGGGCGTAGGAGGCCGATTTCGTAGCTGGCAGCTCTTCGTCCTTCTCGTTCAGGAATAAGACCGCCATCGACTTTGATCGGGCTCCCGAAAGGAACAGGACAGGTCTCGCAGTAGGAACCCGAGGCAACCTCGGCCCGATAGAGCATAAAGGAATCAATTTCTGTCAGCTCATCACCGCCCACGGTCCGGGTGGGATAGCTCCAATGCAGGACAGCGCCTTTGTCGGTTAGCTCATAGCGCAGATCGCTGACAGGAACAGGGACCAAGGCCTGCGGTGCCACCGGATCATTTTTATATCCGCAGCCGCTCAGGCCGATCAGGAGCAGACCGCTCAGCAGGCTGCATACAAAAGAACCTCGCCTCATCACATCCATCTTCATCATACTATCCCCAGTTGTTGTTCCGCACGTTCCAATGCCTCGGCAACCCGTATTTCGGCGGTGCCGCCTATGGAAACCCGGCTGTTCACCGAGCCTTCCACGGAAAGGACATCAAAAATATCTTCTTCTATCAGATCTGAAAATTTTTGCAACTCATCTAGGCGGAGTTCAATCAATTCAATATCACGTTCCTGGCACAGGGCGACAATCCGGCCCACCACCCCGTGCGCTTGGCGAAAGGGCATGTTTTTCTTGACCAGATAATCCGCAATATCTGTAGCCGTCATAAAACCGCCATAGGTTGCCGCTTTCATCCGTTCTGTATCAAAGTCGCTGTTGGCCAGCAGCTCGGCTGTGATGGACAGGCTGGCTTTGACCGTATCCAGCGCATCAAAGAGCGGCTCTTTGTCTTCCTGCAAATCCCGGTTATAGGTGAGCGGCAGACCTTTCACCGTCATCAGCAGGGAAACCAGGGAACCGGTCACCCGTCCGGCCTTACCACGAATCAGTTCCGGGATATCCGGGTTTTTCTTTTGCGGCATGATGGAGGAACCGGTGCAGTATTTATCACCGATTCGGATAAAGTCGAACTCTTTGGAGGACCAGAGAACAAACTCCTCAGCCATCCTGCTCAGATGGAGCTGAATTGTGGTCAGGCAGAAGAGGAGTTCCATTGCAAAATCACGATCCGCTGTGGTGTCCATAGAATTGGCCGTGACAGCCGGGAATTCCAGTTCCTTAGCAACAAATTCCCGGTCAATGGGCAGGCCGGTGCCAGCAAGGGCCGCAGAGCCCAGGGGCATGATGTTGATTCGTTTCATGCAGTCGGCAATCCGCTCTCGGTCACGCCCGAACATCTCCACATAGGCCAGAAGATGATGGGAAAGCAGGACCGGCTGGGCACGCTGAAGATGGGTGTAGCCGGGCATCACAGCCCCGAGGTTGGTGCGGGCCAAGCGGGTAAAGCCTTTCTGGACCTCGGTTAAAAGCTGATTCAGCGTAGCACATTCATCTCGGAGATAAAGGCGGATATCCAAGGCCACCTGATCGTTGCGGCTGCGGGCGGTGTGCAGTTTTTCTCCGGCAGCTCCAATCTTATCGGTCAGGGCCTTTTCGATATTCATGTGAATATCTTCCAGCTCGGCCCGAAAGGTGAAGCGGCCCTCGCTGATCTCCTGCTCAATTTCGCTCAGGCCCGCAATGATGGCATCCCGCTCTGTATCATCAATCAGGCCCTGCTTGGCCAGCATGCGGGCGTGGGCCTTGGAACCCATGATGTCGTGTCGGTACAGTCGCCAGTCATAGGAGATGGATTCGGTAAAGGCTTCTACTGAGGCAGCGGTCTGCTCGGCGAAGCGTCCGCCCCAGAGTTTGCCTGATGTTTGGGGTTGGTTATTGGGTTCGGTCATAGGGGTATATTTAGTAGCTTATCATTTCTGTTCGGACCGTCTGTCCAGACGGCATAACGGAGATCCTCTAGCATCTCAATATAGGACTGTCCCGGAAGGAAGATTTTCGGATGTCAGTTAGCAGCGTATCCGGTATATCGGCGACGGGAGGGCGCATGAAATGCAAGAACGATATCATTTTTTGGGATGCCCATACTGACCAACTCCGCAGCAATATCATCTTCCGTGCTGTTATGCTGAATCCAGATCTTTCCTTGTTTAATGTCAAGGTGCAGGGTGCATCCGTGAATACGCCGGTCTCTGGCCCAGCCCACGGAGAAAATTTGATAATGATCATGTTCGGTGTCCTCAATCAGCTGCACTTCAAAATCGTCACCGGGCGGTTTCCGTGACAGGTAGCGTTGAAGAAGCGTTCGGATATGTGATCGGTATGCTGTTAATCTATCCATTTTTCGATTTTCTCCTCGTCAATATTGTAGACAGCGATTTTCATATGCACTTCTTCGAGCACTTCCCGGATAAAGGGCATCTGAAAAAAGGATCGCCAGATGTCCGAAGGGACAGCGACATATAAAATTCGCTCAGGCTGAATGCGGGACAACATCATGCGATAATCAAAAAACTGGCCGACAACTTTATGGAATTCATAGGTAGGAGATCCTGCCAGGAAGCTTTTTACTTCAATCGCTATTTTCTGCTGCTTTTTCTCTGCCGCAATCAGCGGTTCGGCACCGAAGTCAACTGCATAATCAATTCCACCATATTGGAGATACAGTGGATCATCGGTAATCCGCCAACCATCCTTTTGCAGAGCTTTTTTGACTGTATGATGAAAGGTGTCAAGCTGTGCCATCGTTTTCGATCCTGACGTTGTCGTTCATAATCTGCTCGGCGAAGCGACCACCCCGGAGTTTGCCTGATGTTTGTTCTTGGTTGTTGGATTCGGTCATAAATTATTACTTCTTATTACTTGTAAGTATAGCCAACCATGCCTCAATGATCTGATGCTTCCGAAGCAGGCCGGATTGATTTATTCGCCATTAATTCTATAAGCTGATCTATGTCTTCACCTTTTGGGGGCTTTTTGTCAACGTGAGAGTAGTATGCCTGCTGATCCGGTCCCCAGTTGAAAAGTATACCCGCATTTGGCTCAGCCAGCTGTAATTCTTGGTTATGATTAATAGCAAGTTGGATTGTCGAAAGCTCAATTGGAGCAGTACTGCCAACCAATTTTGCATACACGATTAACTTGTAACTTCCTTCTATAAACTTAAAATCTGCACCATCTTCGGGAAGTAAAAAATGGTGATCATACGATATGCCTTCTTGAGGAACATATAAACCGCTACCTATATTAAGGCTTCCTCTTTCACCATATCCCCATATACTAAAATTTTGTTTTGATTCATTCCTTTGTAAGGATACATGTAAGCTCTCAAGTACGTTTCCTTTTTTTGCTGTGCTGTATAAAAGGGTACGCAAGTATATTTTATTTTTAGAGCTGTCAAATCGAGAACCATCAGGGCCAAAAAATATTACTGTGGGTTGAGTCATCATCAGCTTCCCTTTCTTAAAGAAGGTAAGCCAAGCCGTAACACCTGACACCAAAAGAGCTAAACATGAAATTATAAAACTAAACCATGGTGACATAGTTTGCCCCCTTGAAGGGTACAGCCTCAATTTTAGTACCATCAGTCAATAGTAGATAAGCCTTGAGCTTATCCAAACAGCGCACATCCTTCAATTCCAGATACTCCAGCACCTGCCTGACCCCTTCTTCCTTTTTTTGCTCCCATCCCTTTTTTCCGTCCTTTTTCTTACAAAATTTCAACTCAAAGAGAAACTGATTCGGCACTTCAAAGGGACTGCGTTCCAGCAGGAGAATATCCGGGTAGCGATTATTCACCTCTGCCTCACTACGGATAAAGTATATCTCAGATTGATACAACAAGGTCAAAATAACAGCCTTGATATGCTTTTCATCCATCCGCATGAAATCACGATTGGAAAAGAGGGCAAGGACTTTGCTGATTTCTTCGGTCAGCGGAGCAATGTTATTGTGCAAGGCCAGCTGACGCACTGCCTCCGCGAGCAGGCGCGAATCCAGATTAATCTGTGCCCGCTGTTCAATCTCTTTTTTAAAGTATTGAAAATATAAACGAGAAATAACATGATTGGGCACATTATAGCGCAGCTGATCAAGCACTCTGCCGCTGATGGTGATAAAGCCCATGTAGAGCAGCAAGCTGATAAAGTCATCCCGCTCAAAAGGTTTGTTCACATCTGGGTCAAGTTTGTGCTTATGTTGTCCCATAATCTGGCCATGAACGATCAACTCCTCCAGAATGCGGAAGTTAGCCTCCGGGTCGCCGATTGAAAACAACTGCATGATCTTTCCGTAGTCGGAGGCAATGTTTCCGTCCAGCATCTGCTCAGGTGGGCAGCAGTCCTCAATATTGAACCTGTCAATATAATAGAGAACCATGTCCGGGTTGAAGATTTTTTCCTCGGCCCGGCTGCTGAATTGGTAACCGTTGTACCATTGCGCAATGTCTTCTGTTATTTTTTGTGCATCAAATTCGCAGAGATCGGCGAGCGGTTGAACCGCCAGCATTGTTTCATCGTGGGTAAACCCCATAGACTGGTTAAACGCTTTTTCAAAGGAAAGATTTTTCCCGATATTGAAGCCGCTGGTCATGCTGTCCAAGGTAATGGAAGTGACGCCGGTGATAAAAAGACGATCAACAGCCCCTTGTCCCGTTGCAATTTTTATAGTCTCATAAAAGGCCCGAACAAATCCACCCTTACCCACAATCCGGGTGAATAATTCCAAGCTGTTGCCGAGAATAGCATTAGCAAAATGATCATACTCGTCAATGAGCAGATAGAGTTTTTGTCTGCTACATACTCGGAACAGACTGTCTATTTTTTCCTGGGGGCTTTCCTTGGTCCTGATTTCCTCGGCAGCGTCTTGGCCGTAATTATACTGCTCAAGAAAGGCGAGCAGGCAGTTTTCGACCCGGCTGGTGAAATTACGTCTTATGGTCTCGGCGTCATCGGTAGCAATTCCGCTGAAGTCAAAGGCAAGTACTTGGTAGCTGTTGCGCAAAGGGGTAGGGTTTTCCCCTGCGAACAGCCCTCCGAATAATACCTCAAAATCATCTTTATATGAGATATCATAGTAGTATCGAAGGGTGGAAAGAAACAGACTCTTCCCAAAACGGCGAGGTCGGAGCAGGATGTTGAAGCTACCCTGCTCCTCCAGCTTTTGTATATACCGAGTCTTATCTATATACAGATAATCCCCGGTTCGTATTTTTTTGAAATCGCTCTCGCCGTAAGGAATCTTCATACCCGCTTTTTTCCTTTTTTCTGCCCAAGCACGTTATTTCCGATTCAATGCCTGAATCTGCAAGCGCAGGGAGTTCAGGCGGATAAAACCACCCGCATCAGCCTGATCATAGACCGCATCCTCCTCAAAGGTGGCATGGGCCTCGGAATACAGCGAGTTGTCTGATTTACGGCCTACCGGAATGCAATTACCCTTGTAGAGCTTCAGGCGGACCGTACCGTTCACGGTTTTTTGGCTCTCGTCCATGGTCTTCTGCAACAGCGCCATCTCCGGTGCAAACCAGAAACCGTTATAGATCAGTTTGGAATATTCAGGTACCAGGCTATCTCGAATACGCAGGATCTCCCGATCCAAGGTGATAGTCTCCAGGTCCCGATGGGCTTCCCGGAGGATGAAACCGCCCGGTGTTTCATAGACCCCGCGCGATTTCATACCCACAAAGCGGTTTTCCACCATATCCAAACGACCGATACCGTTTTCGCCACCCAGGGTGTTGAGCTTGGTGAGCAGCTCCACCGGTCCCAGTCGCTCACCGTTGATGGCCACAGGGTTGCCCTGCTCAAAATCCATTTCAATATAGGTCGGGACATCAGGAGCGTTTTCCGGGGACACGGACAGCTTGAACATACCCTCTTCCGGCTCATTCCACGGATCCTCCAGAATGCCGCCTTCAAAACTGATATGGAGCAGGTTTTCGTCCGAGCTGTAGGGATTCTTCTTGGTTGTGGGGATGGGAATATTATGTTCCTTGGCAAAGGCGACCAGTTTTTTGCGGGAGTTGAGATCCCAGAACCGCCAAGGCGCAATAATCTGCAATTTGGGGTTCAGGGCCAGATAGCCCAGTTCAAAGCGCACTTGATCGTTGCCCTTACCGGTGGCTCCGTGACTGACCGCGTTCGCGCCTTCCTGTTCCGCAATACGGACCTGTTCCTTGGCGATGATCGGGCGGGCCAACGAGGTGCCGAGGAGATAGGAGCCTTCGTAAATGGCATTGGCTCGAAAGGCGGGAAAGATATAATCACGGACATATTCCTCACGCAGGTCGGAAATGATTACTTTTTCTGCACCGGTGGCCATGCCCTTTTCCCGGACAGCGTCCCAGTCTTCATGCTGGCCTACATCAGCAGCATAGGCGATGATGGGGCATTCATATTCTTCTGCCAGCCATTTAAGAATGACTGAGGTGTCCAGGCCGCCTGAATAGGCGAGTACTATTTTATTTATACTCATGATGTTTGTTTTCTAATCGTCTTTTTTATAAAAAATTAGGCGCAAAATCCGTAGGGGCAGACCTGTGTGTTTGCCCGATGAACAGGGCGAACACGCAGGTTCGCCCCTACAAAGGCCTTCCTTGCAGATTCATGCCGAAATCACACCATCCCGTTAATCAAATATTCCAGGATGGCCTTGTGCATGTGCATTTTATTTTCCGCCTGATCAAAGGCCACACATTGCGAGCCTTCCAGTACCTCTTCGGTGATTTCTTCATCCCGATGGGCCGGGAGGCAGTGGAGAACAACGGCATCTGGTGCCGCATGCTCAAGTAGGGCCTGATTGAGCTGATAGGGTTGGAAAACATCAAGTCGTTTTTCTGCCTCATCCTCTTGGCCCATTGAGGCCCAGACATCAACATTCACGACATCAGCGTTCTGTATGGCTTCCGCAGGATTCCGCAGCAGGGTGATCGGCTTTTCCGCCCGCTGTTGCGCCGCTCTGAGGATTGCCGGGTCAGGATCATACCTTGTCGGGCAGGCAAGGGTCAAAGAAAAACCGAGCACCGAGGCCGCCTGCACCCAGGAATTGGCCATATTATTACCGTCGCCGATCCAGACAATCTTTAACTCGCTCAGGTCTCCTTTCTGCTCAATCACCGTCATGATATCGCTGAGGATCTGACAGGGATGGTGCAGGTCGGTCAGCGCATTGATCACCGGGACAGCTGAAAAATGAGCCAGCTCTTCCGCTACTTCCTGGCCGAAGGTACGGACCACAAGGGCATCGACGTAACGGGCCAGAACCCGTGCCGTATCTTTGAGAGGTTCCCCGCGCCCCAACTGGCTTTCCTTGGCCGACATAAAGATAACTTGACCGCCCATCTCGTACATAGCCGCTTCAAAGGATACCCTGGTCCTTGTTGAGGGCTTTTCAAACAGCATGCAGATTTTTCTTCCGGCAAGCTGCTGATGCCGCAGACCGTCCTGAGTCTCTTTTTTCAGTACTGCCGCCCGGTCCAGAAAGGACTGTAGCTGTGTTCGGGTAAAGTCCTGTAACGCTAATAAATGGGTATTCATAATAGTATTTATCTTAATGTTCAAAAAAACAGGCCGGCAGGAAAAGTTATCCTTTGCCTGTGCCGAACAGAACACAGGCTGTTGACCCCAAAAATTATTGATATAAAAAAAACAACGCTTTTGCAAAGTAATTCTGCTGTAACCTTCATAAATTATTCTTCATGCCCCTGTGCGGAATGAAAAAGGCAAAGGATTTTTTCCGTATCAGAGCAGCTGCTGCCTGTGAGCATAACATCTCACGATAAAATATGCCAACCGGCCGGAACGCCCGTGTCCTGTTTGGATAGAATTAAAATGTTGACAGGCTATACGGGACGTTATAAAGCTGTGTTGCGCCGTGCTGTTTTCCATTTCTCCATGTTGGCGAGGATGTGATGATCGCGGAATCAGACAGCCGGGAGAGCGCATTACAGGTAACACAGGTAAAAGAAGCAATAAAAAGCAATACGTCGATGATACCGCAGGAGAGATAATGACAATGCAGAAGAAAATGTACCTGACAAGCCTCGGTTGTGCAAAAAATCTGGTCGATTCCGAGATGATGCTCGGGTCCCTTGAGCTTGAAGGATATACGACCGTGGCGGATCCGGCCGAGGCGGAATTGCTTCTCATTAATACCTGCGGATTTATTCGTCCGGCAGTGGAAGAGGCTGTAGATGAAATCCTCCGCCTTGCCGAATATAAGCAGGATGACCCGACGAAAAAATTGGTGGTCACCGGGTGCATGGTCCAGCGTTACGGTAAAGACCTGCAGGAAGAACTCCCTGAGGTGGATTTTTTTGTCGGAATTGATAATGAAAAAGAGATCGCATCCTTGGTCAGGACATGGTCTCCGGGCAATTCTTCGCTGTTCCTCCGGAGCCCTTCCTGCTTTCTTGCCGACAGCAGCGTGCCGCGAAGACTGGCAACCCCGTTTTTTCGCAGTTATCTCAAAATTACCGAGGGCTGTGATAATCGCTGCACCTACTGTATGATCCCGGCGATACGAGGAGATCTCCGCAGCAGATCTGTTCAGGATCTGATCATCGAAGCCAAGGCCCTGGAGCAGGGCGGGGTAAAGGAGCTTTCCCTGATCGCTCAGGATCTGACGGCCTACGGTGATGATTTTGATGATCAGGATAATCCTGAAGCAGGCGATAACCTTGTCTCCCTGCTCAAGAAACTTCTTGCTGAGACTGATATTCCCTGGTTTCGCCTGCTCTATCTCTATCCCTCTTCAGTTTCCTCGGAGCTGCTTGAGCTGATGGCTGAGCAGCCTCGCATCCTTCCCTATCTGGATATCCCGTTTCAGCATGTCAGTGATTCGGTCCTGCAAAAAATGGGACGTCGTTATGGGCAGCAGGATCTGGAGCAACTCATCACTATGATTCGCCGTATTTTGCCCAATTGTGCCCTGCGGACCACTATGATGGTCGGCTTCCCCGGAGAAACAGAAGATGATGTGCAGAAGCTGCTTGATTGTCTGCAAAAATGGCGATTGGACCATGTGGGCGTTTTCCCCTACGAGGCTGAGCAGGGATCAGTTGCAGCTGATTTTCCGGAAAAGCTGGACAGAAAAATCCGGGAGGAGCGTTTTTCCCGAGTTATGGAACTGCAGGCGGAAATAAGTGCGCAACGTTTGCAACAGTATGTAGGCAAAAAAGAGGTTGTTCTCGTGGAGGGAGTGAGTCAGGAAACAGATCTTTTATTGGAAGGACGAACCCGGTATCAGGCCCCGGATATTGACGGCTGTGTCTTTATTAACGACGGAACAGCAAGCCCCGGTGATATCGTAACAGTTGAAATCACCGAGGCTCATACCTACGATCTGCTCGGCGGAATTATCAGCTAGCCGCAGAAAAAAGAAAATTACTTTTTCTTCTTTTTCTTGCTCTGCTGCTTTGCTTCTGCATCCACGCGTTCTCTCAGATCCTTGCCCACCTTGAAAAAGGGAAGCTTTTTCGGGGCAACGCTGATTTTTTCTCCTGATTTCGGGTTGCGGCCCGTGTAGGCACCGTATTGCTTCACTGTAAAACTTCCGAATCCGCGGATTTCAATAGAATCTCCTTCAACCAAGGCATCGCTCATTGCATCAATGATGGTCTTGGTGATAGCGGCGGTTTCGCGTACAGGCAGCTCGATTTTCTCGGCTAACGCCTCGATAAGTTCAGATTTATTCATACCTTCTCCCTTTCACAGCAGGGCCTGCAGCCGAAGAGTGCAAGGCCGAGGGGGTTAAAAATTAGTTTAGTAGAAACCATTAAATATCATTACTATTAATGATAGTTAATCAGGTATATTTCTGAATGTAAAGAGGATATTTAATTTTTTTT
>MTKS01000029.1 GCA_004028495.1 Candidatus Electrothrix marina | reverse complement strand
CGTTCCTAAGGGGAACCCCGTCTCGCCGACCGCAGGCTGCAGGCCGGCAGGATGAATTTCAGCGATTTCCAGCGATTTGCAGCGGAAAGCGGCAAAGAAAGGAGACAAAGCTACTCTTCCTGCCGGACAAGATAACCGTCGGCAAGGGTCAGCAAAAAATCCCCCAATTCGTCCAGAGACAATATATAATCAACGTCTGTACAGGCCAAGGCACTCCTGGGCATCTCAGGAAACTTAGCCGTTGCCGGATCTTCAACCAGGGCCAGCCCGCCATGTTCTTTGATCCGTTGCAGACCGCGAGCACCGTCATGATTGGCACCGGTCAGGAGAACGCCGACCAACTCGGCACCGTAGACGTCTGCCGCACTCTCAAACAGGACATCTATAGAAGGTCGAGAATAATTGACCTTTTCATCCACAGAGAGAGAAAAAGTTTCATCCCGCTCAAGAAGAAGATGGTAATCAGGCGGGGCGATATAAATATGTCCCGGCAGAATGTTCTCCTTTTCCTCGGCCTCCTCAACCTTGAGCAAAGTACGATCATTATAAAATCGGGCCAGGGTACTGTCCTGATCCTTATGCAGATGCTGGACAAGGATTATCGGCAGAGAAAACAGGGCGGGCAGCTTGCCGATGATCCGACCAAAGGCCTCTATCCCCCCTGCCGAGGCACCGACAACAATCGCTCGATATCTCATACTCGCACCTGCGGTAGACGGTTATGCGCAACATATTTGCGATATATCCTGTTCTTGCTGTCCAGTCGTTCATATTTCTCACTCAAACTGGAAAATCGCAGCGACTCCCTCCCGCCCAGACAGAGAAAACCGCCCCTGATCAGGCTTTGATCAAAAAGATTCAGCACCCTTTCCTGTAATTTCTTATCAAAATAAATCATAACATTACGACATAAAATCAAATGCATCTCCCCAAATACCTGATCTGAAACGAGGTTATGATTAGCAAAAGTAATCTTGTTTTTTAACTCCCTGTCCATAACGATATGGTTCTGATCAGCATGATAATATCGGCTGAAGGAATAGACAGAGCCGGTATCCTGATAATTTCCCGTATACTCCCTCACCTGTTTCAAGGGATAGATTCCTCTTTTGGCCCCGGCCAGAGATTCATCATTAATGTCCGTGGCAAACATAGTCGCTTTTTCCAGCAATCCCTCTTCTTTCAGTAAAATAGCGACAGAATACGCCTCTTCCCCTGTTGCGCAGCCGGCCAACCAGACCTTGATAAAGGGATAGGTTCTCAGCAGCGGAATAACTTCTTCCCGCAATGCCCGGTAAAAAGACGGGTCGCGGAACATCTCCGTGACCGTGATAGAGAAGTCCAACAGCAGATTGTGGAAAAACAGCGGCTCTCTGATAATTCCGGGCAGCAGCTCACCGACACTGCCCATGCCGTTCTTTGCAACAAACTGTTTGATCCGCCTGCTGATGGTAGCCTGAGAATAATTGCGAAAATCATAGCCGTAACGGAGAAAAATCGCCTCCAGCAAAAGGGTTCGCTCAATCTTTTCAATTTCTTTTTCCTGCATAGACCCGCCTGTAAGTTTCCTTCCTCAGAGGTGTATGCTATCTGTAAAGCCAAACACGCATCATAGATAACAGCCTTTCCACGTCAACCGGTTTTGCCAGATAATCACTGGCACCCGCTTCAAGACATTTTTCCCTATCATCCTTCATCGCCTTGGCGGTCAGGGCAATGACAGGCAGCTTCCAGAACTGTTTCTGCTTCCGTATTTTTCTGGTCGCTTCGTATCCGTCCATCTCCGGCATCATGATATCCATCAGCACGATATCAATTCTTTCTTCCTGAACAAGCATCTCTAATGCTTTTCTTCCGTCTTCAGCAATGACGACCTCCATGCCTTTCTGCTCAAGAACTCCGGAAAGGGCAAAGACATTGCGCATATCATCATCAACAAGAAGCACCTTTTTCCCTTGAAACATCTTGTCCCGATCATAGAGGTCCGCAATGATCTGCTGTTTTCGGGCAGGCATACTTTCCACCATTCTATGGAGAAAGAGAGAGGTCTCGTCCAGTAATCGCTCCTGTGACCTAGCATCTTTAATAATAATGGATTCCGAATACTTATTCAGCTCTCGCTCCTCTTCTCTGCTCAAGTCCCTGCCGGTATAAATAATAACCGGAGGAACGACAAGATCAGCAGTATCCGCCAATCGACGGAGCAGTTCAATCCCGTTGCAATCAGGCAACCCGAGATCCAGAACCATGCAGTCAAACCGCTGCTCGCCCAACAGCGTCTCCGCCTCTTTTCCTGTTCCGGCTTCAAAAGTTTCCGTATCGCCATTACCGACTAAATCCACCAGAACTCCACGCAGATTATCGTCATCTTCAACGACCAACAGTTTCTTTATCTTCTTATTAATGACAGATTCAAATCGGCCAAAGGCTTTGTTCAGTTGCTCCCGAGTCACCGGCTTGGAGAGGAAACCGATAGCACCTTGATTCATCGCCTTACGACTGACCTCCTCAGCGGACATCATATGAACAGGAATATGACGGGTTCCGGCATGGGATTTCAAACTGTTCAGCACGGTCCATCCGTCAATCCCGGGCAGGCGAATATCAAGGATAATTCCCGAGGGACGATATTGGTCAGCCAACCGTAAGCCCTCTTCGCCGTTATCTGTCACCAAGGACTTGAAATCAGATTCATGGCATTGTTCCAACAGAATTTCAGCGAATTTGGAATCGTCTTCAATAATCAGCATAACTCTGTCTCCGTCGGAAAGCCGATCACGGTCATCGGCCACTGCGAATTCCCGCTTTTGTATCCCTCCCTCATGAGTCTGCGTCGGAATCTCAGTCTTCGGTACCGAAGGTTGCTCAGCCTGCTGCTGTTCCCCCTCCTTTTCCGGAGGCGGGGCACCGACAGGCAGGTAGAGAGTAAAAACGGCGCCTTTTCCCGGTTCGCTGACCAGCCCGATTTCACCGCCGAGGAGAGCGGCCAGCTCTTTGGAAATTGAAAGGCCGAGACCGGTGCCGCCGTACTTCCGAGCAGTTGAACCGTCGGCCTGCTGGAATGCCTCAAAAATAGACCGTTGTTTTTCAGCCGGGATACCGATACCTGTATCCGCCACAGAAATGGTAATGGTCTGCTCGGACTGCAAGGTTTCCGATCGGACCGGAGCTGTTGCCTCCATTCGTGAAAAAACCAGATCAATCCTCCCTTCCGAGGTGAATTTCATGCTGTTTCCGAGAAAATTCTTCAGGATCTGTTCGACACGTTTACGATCAGTGAAAATTGATCGCGGAATATCATCAGCAAAAGTGACGGAGAAAGCCACCCCCTTGTTTTCCGCCATATGGCTGAACAGCGTTTCAGCATTCTCGGCAAGGTCGGTCAGCAACACCTCCTCCACATCTTTGACGATCTGTCCCGCCTCAATTTTGGACAGGTCCAAAATCTCGTTGATAAGATCTAAAAGATCATTTCCTGATTCAAAAATAATACCTGCCGCCTTCTCTTGTTTTGCCGTCAAATTGCCTTCTCTGTTATCTCTGAGCGATTGGGCAAGCAACAGTAAACTGTTCAGGGGGGTACGCAGTTCATGGCTCATATTGGCCAGAAACTCAGATTTATATTTTGAAGCCAAGGCAAGATCCTTTGAGCGTTCCTCCACCTTTTCCTTTGCCGCAATAAGTTCTTCATTACGATTTTTTATCTTCTTTTTTTCCACCGTCAGGGCTTCAGATTTCTCTTCAAGAGCGGCATTGGTCTCTTTTAACTCTTCCTGCCGGCTTTCCAATTCCTGCTGAAATTTCTTCAGAGCTGTTGCCTGCGACTCCAGTTCTTCGTTCGTCGCCATCAGTTCTTCACTCTGCTGCTTCAACTCCTCGGCCTGTTCACGAGTCTCTTCAAGGAGTTCCTGTACTTTTTGCTTGCTCTGTGCCGAGCGGAAGGCAATAGCGATATGCTCAGTCACATTATCCAGAAACTCCATCTGTTCATCTGAAAATTCTGTAAACGAGGCAAATTCAAGCACTCCAAGTACTGTCTCTTCATGACTGAAAGGAACAGCAAGAATATTACAGGGTGCTGAGTCTCCCAATGCGGAGCTGATCCGAACATAATCTTCGGGAAGATCAGTGATCGAGATCATATTTTTCTCAAGCACTGCCTGCCCCGCAATCCCTTCGCCGATTTTTATTTTGCTGTTCAGCCCTTTGCGTTTATGAAAGGCATAGGTACCCGTCAGCGTCATGGTCTCCCCGCTGCGGTCGACAAGATACAGGGAGGCCATCCGAGCATTAAGGAACTTGGCCAAATGAGTAATGATATGAGCAGCCAAGGGCAAAATATCCTGTTCACCCCGCATCTGATCAGAAAGTTCCGCCATAGTGGCTTTTTCATGGAAATTTTGCGCCACCTTTTCCACCATGCGGTCCAATGCATCTGCCATCTGGCCGATTTCATCCGCACGCTGCATATCAAGACGGCGGTGGAAGTCACCGGTGGCGATGCTGTCCGCTATTCCGGCCGCCTGGACAATGGGGCGGCTGATTGAGCGGACAATAAGCCAGGCAATCATCCCGACAATAAAAAAAGTCAGGAAAAGACCGGTGAGAACCGATCTCTTCACCTTGTTCTCCGCATCTATACGGATATCATTCACAACGGTCCGGGATTTCATCGCCTCTCCCTCATCAGATTCGCAGATAAGGGCCCAGCGTGTATCGAATACATCAACAGGCGTCCAAGAAGAAAGCACTGTATTTCCTCGGTAATCTAAAATAATACCGGTGCCTTTTTTCCCTTCGATTGCATTTCTGCTGGCCTGGGTATCGACCTTGTTCCCCTGTCTAAAAGATTCTGCTCGGCTGTAATTTTCCGGGTCCAGCACGGAATCCGAACGCATGTACCCGTCCGCACCGACAAGATAGGCTTCCAGCGACTCTTCTTTGTTCGAGGCCATCTTGATCATATTCCTCAATGCCTCGGTGGACGGCTGGACGGCCAGATACCCGATCTCCTCTTTCATTTCTCCGGTATCGTCATGTATCCGAGTGACCAAAAAAGCTGACGGGAGATTATCCAGCGGCGGATAAGGAGCATAATCCCCGAATGCGATATCCCTGTCCTGTTCCGTACGTATCCGGGAATACGCTCTGCCGAGAGAAGTATTCATCAATGGATTCATGTTCAATGGCATACCGAGATCGGAAGACTTCTGCACAGAATAAATTATTTTCCCGTCCCGATTAATCAGGTAAAGGTTGTTCCAGGCCAAATGAACACAGAGGTACTGAAAAAGAACATCATTGGATAATGCCAGGGAATTCCACTCATCGGAGTCCACGGAATCATCGGCCAGTCTGAACTCCCTGTCAAAGGATCTGAATGTTTCCTGAAGCCAGGCATTATCCCGCAACATATACATCTGCCCTTCCATCACCCTGAAAAAATAGGCTATCTGCTTCTCTTTCATGCTGCACATAGTCGTGAGCTGATCATGGGCGGCATGCTCCACAGCAGAGACGCCTTGATCGCCGATAGTCTCAAAACTGCCTGCAACAGTCAGCCAGATCACAACGCTGATAAACAACAAGGGGAGTATTCCCATGCCGAGATGAGAAAAAATCAATTTTGCGCCCAGATTGAATCTCATACTTTTTCTCCTAAAAGGATCTCTTTCTCCCGCCGGCTGCCTTTTCCCTGATAGACAACAACCCGATTTCTGCCGCCTTCCTTTGCCTTATACAACGCCTCATCCGCAAAGGAAATCATACAGCCCGCGCTTCGGTGCAGCTCCTTATTATAGGATGTCACCCCGATGCTGACGGTGATTTTCACAGCATACTCTCCGTCATCAATCAATCGTTCCGCACATTTTTGACGTATTTTTTCTGCCGTCCCGGCGGCACCGTCCGCAGCAGTCTGGGGCAAAAGAACAATGAATTCCTCTCCTCCGAAACGAAACACAAGGTCGGATTTACGAACGGTTTCCCGCAAAAGAGCAGAAAATTCTTTCAGCACATAATCACCGAACTCATGCCCGAAATTATCATTGATATTTTTAAAATGATCAAGATCAAGCATGACAAGAGAAAGTTCTGTTCCATGACGGCGGCAACGACTGAACTCCTGCTCCAGGGAGACAACAAGATGACGCCGATTATAAAGCCCTGTCAAATCATCATGAGTGGAAAGTCTTTTCAGCTGCCTGTTCTGTTCCAGAACCAGCTGCTTGGTCCTCTGGAGCTCATGGATGGTCTCTTTCAGTCTGATCTTCTGAAGATATATCTCTATAAAAAAACGAATTTTCCCTGCGAGAATCTCCGGCAAAAAGGGCTTGGTGATGAAATCTACAGCTCCAGAATCATACCCTTTAAAGACATGAAAATCGTCCGAATAAATAGCGGAAAGAAAAATGATAGGGAGCTTCGAGGTCTGTTTTCTGTTTCTAATCAGCTGGGCCAGTTCATACCCGTCCATTTCCGGCATCTGCACATCGAGAATCGCCAAGGCGAAATCGTGTTTTAAAACCTCTCGAAGAGCATCGTTACCACTGGTCGCCTTGATAAAAACCGCATCAATATCACTGAACGCATCCTCCAATGCTATGAGATTATTTATTTTATCATCAACAATAAGTATATCGACCGTATCCGCCATACAGCTTCCCTGTTATTTATTCCCGAACTCCTGAAAAACGTTAAGAAAAACAGAATATATCACCCATATTATATGTTATAAGCCTGTTATTGGGAAGGTAATACCCTGGTAAATCCCCCCGGCCATCTTGCCGGCGACACCCTTGGTGTTCCCTCCCCATTTCACAGCATTTTTTTCGTAAGCCGGAGTATATCAGGTCGAGCTGAAAAACGGCTTAAAACTTGGAAAAAAAGTTGCCTTTTCTGAAGCTGTATGTATAATATTGCTTTTAACAAATAACCCGTTGCAAGGAGCATATATATCATGGCGCGTAAATGTGAAATCTGTGGAAAAGGGCCGGTAACCGGCAATAATGTCAGTCATGCCCATAATAAAACCAAACGGCGCTGGCTGCCGAACCTGCAAAAAGTCAGAACTGTAACTGACGGCGGACAAACATCCCGCCTGCTTGTCTGCACCCGTTGCATTCGTTCCGGGGCCGTTGTCAAACCTGCCTGAGTTGCTTACCGGTCACATTCCAGGGCGAGAAGAAACTTTTTCTTCCGCCCTTTTTTTGTTATGAGACCCTATGAGACAAATGCAGCCGCTCTCTTTTTCTTTCCTTTCTTAAAGGTTGAAAAATCAGGCTGAAATATTTATTTTATCTTCAGCAGTACATCAGGTATTGTTTTATATACCGACAGGAGAATATTGTGAGCAATGACGAAGTTCGCTTTCTTCCTTTTGAAGAAGCTGTAAATGTAGTGGGAGCGATTCAGGAGGAAGAGGATGTTGATGATCCGAATCATCGAATTTTTACGGTATACTCAAAGGAAGACAGGGAACTGTGCTGGTTTGATTTCAATGAGGTTGTGCAGGATGTAAAACCGACAAAGGACGACAAGGGGAGAGAGCAGGTAACGAATTATATTTTGCACCGAATACCGGAATGGGTTCTTGATCTGTAATCCTACAGATCAACTCATGTTATGAACAGGGGCACAAAATAATTTCGTTGTCGCCCAAAGTTTTTCCTTTTTTGAGTTGCCTCCGGACAGGCTCTTCGTATAAACTACACAGTAGTAGTTAGTAGTAAGCCGTCTTTCACAAAGATACTTTGTCATCAAAATAAAATCACACGCATCTCATGAAAAAGATAGCATATTCAATGATTCCCAAGCAGCTTCACCTTGTCATCACCGGTGAAACGGGAGCCGGTTTATCCTTTGTTGTCCGCCGGGATCATGTCGCTATACTTCTCGCTGTTACCCTCTCCGCTCTGACAGCCTTGGCTGTCGGTACCTGGCTGGGGGTCGGCTTTTTTCAGGAAAGAAATTCTCTCGCCCTCAAAACCACACTTCAGGCTGATGCACTCAGAGAATTATCAAAAAATTTTGAACAGAACCTGAAAGAACAACTTGCAGCGCAAAAAAATGCGTGGCAGGCCAAGGAGTACCGATATAACGCGCAAGTCCAAAATCTCAAGGAAGAAAAAGAGGAGATTATCTGCCGCTATGAAGAAGAAATTGCCTCGGGCGATATATCCATCGCCTTGAAAATTTCAGGCTTGCTGGCGGAGCTTGAACAGGAAAAACAGGAAAAACAGGAACTGCTTGAAAAAACAGCCGTACGCCTTGATGAACGCAGCCGGATGATCGAGTCGGTTATGAGCCGAATCGGGGTGGATGTGAAGGTCGGTAAGAAAAATACAGCGAACAGCGGTGGTCCTTTCATAGCTATTGATGAAAAATATAGCGAGAGTTTATTGACACGAAGCGATAAATACATAAAAACTATCAGAAGGATGCCTCTTGGCTATCCCATGCAGGGAAGACTGACCAGCGGGTTCGGTCGTCGCTCCGATCCGTTTAATAATCGCCCTGCATTTCATGCAGGTATTGATCTTAAGGGGAAAACAGGACAAAAAATCAAGGCCACCGCAGACGGAACAGTGAAGACCTCGTCCTATGATAAAAACGGTTTTGGTAATTTTGTGATTCTGCGTCATGGCAACGGCTATGAAACCGTGTTCGGACATATGAGCAAAAGACTGGTTAAAGAAGGCGAGAAAGTCCAACGCGGACAGCTGATAGGCCTGATGGGCAACACCGGACGGTCCACAGGCCCTCATCTGCATTACGAGGTTCGCTATAAAGGAGAACCTGTCAATCCGAAAAAATACCTGTCAGTAGCCAAACTGTCATTTACCGTACCTGAATAACAGGCGATGAGGAGACGTTGCACCGATGGCCTTATTTAAGAAAGAAGAAAAAAACGAGCCGACCAGAAATGAAATAAGCGCACCTCAGGAGAGAAGAGCAGTGAAAAACGAGAAAGACCCCATAGCGAGCGTTCTCGCCAAGGAGATGGTTATCACAGGTGAGATCAGCTTCAAAGGAAAAGCTCGCTTTGACGGAACGGTACAGGGAGACATTACCGGAGAATACCTCATACTCAGCGATACAGCTCAGGTGACGGGTAATATCACCGTAACCACCTTGGTCTGTCACGGAAAAGTTGAAGGAAATGTTATGGCGGAGGTCGTGACAGCTCACGCAACTTCAGAGATACACGGCATTCTCAAGTCACAGAACCTCACTGTCGAGTCAGGCGCTTCCCTCGAAGGCGAAATCCATTCCAGCTCTCGTAAACAGGGCGCAGGCAATTCACAATCCCAAAAAACAAATAACGAAGCCAAAGACTCTGCCGACAAAAACGGGTCGGACAAAAAATAGCAGAGGTCTTGCGCGGCTCTCCCGTAGAGAACTCCTCCAATCGAGACGAGGGTAAACCTGTTAAAAGCCTGCCCTCGTCTTTTTTTATGCATTCCCAACTGATGGTCTTCCCCGCATCCCCACCAAGAGCTTCTTGAAAAAATGTCTCCCGAAGAGAAAAATAATGTAAGCACGCAACTGGCCTTTGACCGACAACATATCTGGCATCCCTACACCTCCATGCATAACCCGCTGCCGGTCTACCCGGTCAAATCGGCGGCCGGTGTTCGTATCACATTAGAGGACGGACGAAAACTCATTGACGGCATGTCCTCTTGGTGGGCGGCTATTCACGGATATAACCATCCGGTCCTCAATGCCGCACTCAACGAACAGGCAAGCAAGGTTGCTCATGTCATGTTCGGAGGGCTCACCCATGAACCGGCAATTGAACTCTGCCGCTTGCTGGTCGAGCTGACTCCAAGCGGACTGGACAAAGTCTTTCTCTGTGATTCAGGTTCTGTCTCTGTTGAAGTTGCCTTAAAAATGGCCCTTCAGTACCAGCAGGCCAGAGGCTTGAAGGAAAAAAAGCGATTCCTGACAGTACGCGGAGGCTATCACGGTGATACTTTTCACGCCATGTCGGTCTGCGATCCGATCACCGGGATGCATACTGTTTTTTCCAGGGCCTTGCCTGAGCAACTCTTTGCTCCCCGCCCGCAATGCCGGTTCAGCAAACTTGACAAAGACTGGCAGCAGGATGACATAATCCCCATGAGCCGATTATTGGCTGAGCATCACGAAGAAATCGCTGCGGTCATCCTGGAACCGACAGTCCAAGGGGCGGGCGGAATGTGGTTCTACCATCCTCAGTATCTCCGAGAGCTGCGTGTGCTCTGTGACCGTTATGATGTTCTCCTGATCTTTGATGAAATCGCCACCGGATTCGGGCGAACAGGCAAGCTCTTTGCTGCGGAACATGCCGGGGTCAGCCCTGATATATGCTGCCTGGGCAAGGCCCTCACCGGCGGTTATATGACCTTGGCCGCTACCCTCTGTTCAGATCAGATTGCCCAAATAATTTCCCATGCCCCACCGGGGTTATTCATGCACGGCCCCACCTTTATGGGCAATCCCTTGGCCTGCGCAGTTGCGGCGGCCTCGGTTCAACTCCTTTTGCAAAGCAACTGGCAGAAAAAAATAGAAGATATTGAGCAGCAACTACGGCGTGAGCTTGAACCGGCAAAAAACGCGAAGTCAGTTGCCGATGTCCGGGTCTCGGCGCCATCGGAGTCTTGGAAATGCGAGCCCCGGTTGACATGGCATCTCTACAGAAATTCTTCCTTGATCAGGGCGTCTGGATTCGTCCTTTTAACAAACTCATCTATCTGATGCCTCCTTATACTATCAGCAGCGAGGACTTGAGCAGGCTCACTGATGCATTAATCAAGGCTGTTGACCTTTCCACCTGAAATCAAGAAGCGGTGTACCGCCCCTGTACAGTTTGCACCAATCGTACCAAGGTCTGATTCACCGGAACCGCAATCCCGACCTCCCGTGCTTTACGCACAATATAGCCGTTAATGGCATCAATTTCCGTGGGACGCCGACTGTCAACATCCTGCCCCATAGATGAACGATTTGACGCTGTGGCTTTGGCCACCTGCTTAACATGCTCCTGTATATCAACAGGAACCTCGATGAAATGCGCCTCGGCGACAGCTATTGCCTCCGAGACAACATCCTGCATCAACAGCCGAGTGGCCTTCCAATCGAGAAGTTGACCGTTACGAAGGCCGGTCAGAGCGGTAACGGCATTTATTCCCAGATTGACAAAGAGTTTTTTCCACAAAACCGGTTCAATAGCATCGACTGCCCGACAGCTGATACCTGCTGCCGTGAAAATTTCAGCCACCTCCGTCGCAACCTCCCCTCTTCCCGGTCGCCAACATGCC
>MTKS01000028.1 GCA_004028495.1 Candidatus Electrothrix marina | reverse complement strand
TGCCTTTGACGGCTTTATCGGTCTTGGTTTCGGTGCCTGGATCACAGATAATGACAGCGATCTTGACTCTGATGATTCTGATATCGACTTCCTGGCCAATATCGGCGCCCGTGTCTACGGTGCCCCGGATGACCTCAATGCTTCGATCTTCCTGGAAGCTCGCAATGCTGTTGATGAGCTGAGCGACTTTGATCAATATGGACGTTACGGTATAGGACTGCGCTTCCAGTACTGATTGAACGCTTCACAGAGAAGCCGTACAGCGGGTAAAGCTTCTCACCGAAGCTTCTACAAAGGGCACAGGGATTTTTTCCCTGCGCCCTTTTTTTTATTGCTGCCTGTTACGGAAAGAGAAGAAGCATAACAGGGGGTACGCAAACGGGTAAGTCATTTCTTGTTAAACTTCTAATCAGCCGGAAAGATTACCGGACTCGACCACTTCGGTTCTCAATTTCAAGAAATCAAAAAAGCAGGGGGGCAAAACAAGGGAGGCAGGAAAAAGGAGACTGTTTAACAGGAGACCGGAACTTCAAAAAGGAGAAAGGGAAAAGAAAAGCGATGAGCGAGCACCTCGGTTAACAGCGGACAACGGTTATGCCACCAACAGCAACACCGTTGCCCTTCATCGTCAACTACTGCGGCACTTAGACCTCAGTAACAGTGATGGCGTCTGACTCGCAAACTTCCACACAGGTCTCGCAACCCAGACATTCGTCTTCGTTTACCGGCTCTGATTTCCCGTCGACGAACTCGAATACTCCGGCGGGGCAGGAACCGACACACTCTTCACAACCTGTACATTTGTCTTTATCTACAACTACTTCAAACATCGCCTTTCTCCTTGGTAGCGGCTCTCCAACGAGCCCTTTTATAAAAGTAACCTCACGATTAATTATGTACAAATTACATGTACTGACTTCGGCAAAGATACCCTTAATATTTTTGGTGTCAATATTTTTTTTGCATGATCCGCTCAGCCGGATATTTCCTTGCGTTCAACCGGCATTCTTTGCCGGCAGCACGAAAAAATAATCATCAGACAATCCATAAAAAAACAGCATCTCCTCCTTTCTTTTTTACTCCTTTCCCGGACGTACACAATAAAAAAATAAGCATCAGCTGAAAACGGATCATCATCTGCATTTTTCACCTGCAGCTTGACAAAATCTCAACTTTAAAGTAAACAGACCTTCAGTGTTACAAAAAATAAAAAAATATTACCCTTGTTCATCATGCATATTTCAGAAGGAATTCTTTCGGCACCGGTTTTGATAAGCGGAGGAGTCGTTGCTGCGATCGGCACCTTTATTGGATTGAAAAAAATAGATCTTGAACAGATTATGCCTGTTGCTCTGCTTTCTTCCGCCTTTTTTGTTGCAGGACTCGTCCATGTTCCTCTCGGGCCGGGATCTGTGCATTTAATGCTGATCGGCCTGCTCGGAGTAATGCTGGGCTGGGCCGCTTTCCCGGCGATCCTTATAGCTCTCTTTCTTCAGGCCCTGTTTTTCCAATTCGGCGGCTTTGCCGTCCTCGGGGTGAATACCGTCACAATGTCTGTCCCGGCACTCTGCTGCTATTACCTGACCCGCCCCTGGATAGATAATCGCAAAACGCGCCCTGCCGCCTCTTTTATTGCGGGCTTTTTGGCAATTCTCCTGGCCTCGCTGCTGACCGCCTGCGCCCTTGCCCTTACCGACACCGGCTTCACAGCTGCCGCGCAACTCATTATTGCGGCCAATGTTCCGGTCATGATCATTGAAGGATGTATCACCATGTTCACAGTCGGTTTTCTTGCCAAGGTCCAACCGGAAATTTTACACCTCGAATACGCATGAACCGGCCTCGTATCCTGACAGCACTCCTCTTTGCCGTACTCTTTTCGTTCTTCGCGCTGCCTGCTCAAGCGCATAAGCTGAATGTCTTTTCCTGGGCAGGTGACAAAAAGATCTACGGAGAGGCCTTTTTCAGCGGGGGACGTAAAGCTAAAAATGTACCGGTTCATGCCCAGGACGCCGAATCACATACCACCCTGCTGACAACACTGACCGATGAGGAAGGTAAATTCCAATTCACTCCGCCTCAGCAGGCTGTTCAGCAAAAGCTGAACCTCCTGATCACTGTGGAGACAGGTGACGGTCATCGTGGGGAATGGCTTCTGACAGCGGACGAATATCTCTCCGCAGCCTCCGACCCGACCGGGGCTGCGCAACCGCCCGGAGAAGAATCGGCAATAAAAGAATCAGCGATAAAATCTGTAGATATAGAGGCTGTACGGGCAATTGTGCGGCAGGAACTGAACAGAGAGTTGATCCCCGTTAAACGGCATCTCGCGGAAGGACGCGAAAAAAAGGCCGGCCTTCGGGATATACTCGGCGGGATCGGCTGCATTATCGGGCTGGCCGGCATCCTTGCCTGGTTTCAATCAAAAAAGAAGAAGAAAACTTCGACAGACGGATAAAGTGTCCCTTGTCGGAAAAGAGGATCTTACTCAATTATGATCCAAAAAATAATACCTGATTTAAAAAAAGGAGTATTCACGATGAAGATCAGAGCTGTTGCTGCAACCGCACTCTTTCTCGCCTGCATGACAGGTGAGGCCCTTGCCCATTTCCGGCATGGTTATCCCCTCGGATAATATCCTGGAGCCCAAAGAGAAGAGTGTCAAGCTGGACCTCTCTTTTTCCCATCCCTTTGAAGGGATCGGTATGGATCTGGTCAAACCGAAAGCCTTTTTTATGGTAGCGGGCGATCAGAAGACTGATCTGCTCCCGGCTCTCAAAGAGGCTAAGGTCATGGATCATGCCGCCTGGACAACTGAAGTGCCCGTCAAGCGTCCGGGTGTATATACCTTTGTCATGGAGCCGACCCCGTACTGGGAACCGGCTGAGGATGTATCTATCATTCATTACACCAAGACCTTGATTGCCGCATTCGGTGATGATCAGGGCTGGGATGAGCCGGTCGGTATCGCTACGGAAATCGTGCCGTTGACCCGTCCTTTCGGGAATTATGCAGGCAACAGCTTTTCCGGTCAGGTTCTGCTGGGCGGAAAACCGGTTCCCGGTGCAGAGGTTGAGGTGGAGCTGTATAACAAAGACAAGAAACTCTCCGCCCCAAGCGATTACCACGTCACCCAGGTTGTCAAGGCGGATGAAAACGGGGTATTTACCTTTGCCTGTCCCAAAGCGGGCTGGTGGGGATTTGCCGCGCTGAATGAAGCCGACTATACCATCAAGGATCCGGAAGGAAACGAGAAAGGAGTTGAACTCGGTGCCGTGCTCTGGACCTACCTGGATGCGTATAAATAAAATCTGTTGAATCTCTCGGTGCAGTTATGTTATGAGACCGCATGACCTTTGAACAGTTCAGTGACGGCACTTCATTTCTGCACCGGGCAGACCCCAAGGGAAAGCTGATCAGCACCGGCGTGCTCAGTCTGGTTATCGCCCTGAGTCAAACCCGAGGCACGGCCCTGCTCGGCTTTCCCCTTGCCTTTACTCTTGTGCTTGCAGCACGCTTATCCTGGTCAAAACTTTTGCGTCGCCTGTTCATAGTTAACAGCTTCAACCTCCTGCTTTGCCTTATTCTGCCGCTGACCTACACCGGCGGCAAAACCGTTTCGCTTATAGGGATCAACCTGAGCAGCACCGGATTTTTTCTCGCTCTCCTGATCACCGTGAAATCCAATGCGGTTATCCTGCTCTTTATCAGCCTCCTTGCGACCTCAACCGCTGCACAGCTCGGTCACGGCCTTCAGCAACTGCGCCTGTCACCGAAGCTCTGCCTGCTCCTTCTTTTTTCCTATCGTTATATAGCACTTATTCAGCAGGAACTGTTCCGTTTACAACGGGCTGCCGGCTTGCGCTGCTTTCAGCCGAAAACGAACCTGCATACCTATAGAACCTACAGCTATATGCTGGGCATGATGCTGGTACGAAGCTGGAACCGGGCGGCACGGGTGCAACAGGCTATGAAATTACGCGGATTTTCCGGGCAGTTTTACAGTCTGTACGATTCCGGCGGCATGCGGAAAAGCGACCTGCTGCTGTCAGCGGTCCTGCTCTTGGCAGGTGCGGGATTAGTGGTGATTGAAATCCTGTCCATATAAGACGAAAAAGCTGCTGAAGGAATCAGCAATGGTTCCGTCAAAATCAAAAATCATGGCCCGGTACATCACCTTACCACCGTTACAAAGAGATCTGACCTTAGTTTCACGCTTTAACTATTGCATAATTGGCGATTATGTTCTATAATGATAAAATTTTGTTCTTTTATGAACATATTATCTTTCAGCCCTGTCTCTACGTAACAAAGTAAACCAACCAGCCGGGAATCCTCCGCTTTGCATGACGGAAACCTGCTCGGCGCAACCATCCGGCCGGATACGCTCTGAGACCGGGTCTTTGTTCGGAACACCTGCATAACACCAAATAAACAGCATCTGTTTATAATTTTATACTTTTAAGTTTTTTCTTTTTCGGCTGTACCGCCGGAATACGTCAACCTCACGATTAAGGGAGATTTTTTATGTCGCGAAAAATGGTCACCATTGACGGCAACCAGGCGTGTACGCATGTTGCCTATGCCACCAGTGAAGTAATCACCATCTATCCCATCACCCCGTCTTCACCGATGGCGGCTGAGGCGGATGCCAAGGCCACAGCGGGGCAGAAAAATATCTGGGGTTCCGTACCGGTTATTTCTCAGATGCAGTCCGAAGGCGGTGTTGCCGGTTCTCTGCACGGTTCCCTGGCCACTGGCGCGCTCTGCACCACCTTTACCGCTTCCCAGGGCCTGCTGCTGATGCTGCCCAACATGTACAAACTGGCCGGTGAGTTGACCCCGACCGTTTTCCATGTTACGGCTCGTTCTCTGGCCTGCCAGGGTCTGTCCATTTTCGGTGATCACGGTGACGTGATGAGCGCCCGTCAGACCGGCTGGGCTCAGCTCTGCTCGCAGAATGTTCAGGAAGCGCAGGATATGGCCCTGATCTCCACCCAGGCCACCTTGGCTTCACGGATTCCCTTCCTCCATTTCTTTGATGGCTTCCGAACCTCCCATGAGATCCAGAAGATGGAGCAGCTGACCAACGAAGATATGCTGGAAATGATCGACGAGAAGCTGATCACCGCACACCGTGAACGCGCTCTGACCCCGGATCGTCCTTCTATGTCCGGTACAGCTCAGAACCCGGATGTTTACTTCACCGGTCGCGAGACGGTCAATAAGTACTATAATGCGATCCCCGGAATTGTTCAGGAAACCATGGACAAATTCGCCGCTCTGACCGGTCGCCAGTATAATCTTTTTGATTACTACGGTGCGCCTGATGCAACAGACGTAGTTGTTATCATGGGTTCCGGTGCCGAGACTGCCGCCGCCACCATCGACCATCTGGTTGCTGAAGGCCGTAAAGTGGGTATGGTTATTGTCCGTCTGTTCCGTCCCTTTGACATGAAGGCTATGGTCAACACCCTGCCCCCCACGGTTGAGCGGGTTACCGTACTGGACCGCTGCAAAGAGCCGGGCGCTCCTGGAGATCCACTGTACCTGGATGTTCGTGCCGCCATCGGTGAAGCAGCAGAAGCCAACCCGACCATGTTTATGCCCTTGGTACTTTGCGGTCGCTACGGCTTGGGTTCTGCGGAATTCAGCCCGGCCATGGTTAAGGCTGTGTACGACAACATGGTTTCTATGGCTCCGAAAAATCATTTCTGTGTCGGTCCCAATGATGACGTAACCCACACCTCGCTGAGCTACGACAAGTCCTATAATATCGAAGGCGACGATGTCTACCGAGCCATGTTCTACGGCCTGGGTTCTGACGGTACCGTTGGTGCCAACAAGAATACCATTAAGATCATCGGTACCGAGACAGACAACTCGGCTCAGGGTTATTTTGTCTACGACTCCAAAAAGTCCGGCTCCATGACTGTTTCTCATCTCCGCTTCGGCGAGAATCAGGTTGTGGCGCCGTACCTGATCAATAAAGCCAGCTTTGTCGCCTGCCATAACTTCACCTTCCTGAACAGCTACGACATGCTGGCCAATCTGGAAGACGGCGGCACCTTCCTGCTCACCACCACATTTGATAAGGATTCAATCTGGAACGAATTACCGGCCAAGGTGCAGCAGCAGCTGATCGACAAAAAGGCCAAGTTCTACATCATCGATGCCATCAAGCTGGGGATCGCCATCGGACTGGGCGCACGCATCAATATGATCATGCAGACCGCCTTTTTCCTGATCTCCGGCATCCTCAAGAAAGACGAGGCGATTGACGCGATCAAGACCGCGATCAAGAAAACCTACGGCAAGAAAGGCGACAAGATCGTCAACATGAACTACGACGCGGTTGATGCGGCGGTTAATAATATCGTCGAGGTGGCCCTGGCCGACAAGATCACAGGGCATGAACTGCCGACGACCGTGCCTGCTGAAGCACCTGATTTTGTTAAGGACATAACCGCCAAGATGATCGAGGGCAAGGGTGAGGAGATCAAGGTCTCTGAAATGCCTGCCGACGGTCGCTGGCCCACCGCCACCACCCAGTGGGAAAAACGCAATATCGCGGTCAGCGTGCCGGAATGGGATCCTGAAACCTGTATCCAGTGCGGCCGCTGCTCTCTGGTCTGCCCGCACGGCTGTATCCGCCTGAAGATCGCCACCCCGGAAGAACTTGAGGCGGCCGGTGCCGGCGCGACCTTCAGGACTGCCGATGCCAACGGCAAAGAATTTGCAGGCCGCAAGTTCACTATTCAGATTTCCACGGCGGACTGCGCAGGCTGCACGCTCTGTTCCACCGCCTGTCCGGCTCGGAAGAAAGATGCAGACGGCAACAAGACCGAAGAGTCTGCGCTGAAGATGATCACCAATACCGACGCGGTATTGAACGAGTCCTTGGAGAACTGGAAGACCTTTCTGGCCCTGCCCGAAATGGACAACGCCTCCATCAACCCCGCAACTGTCAAAGGCAGCCAGCTCAAGCGTCCTCTGTTCGAGTTCTCCGGTGCCTGCGCAGGTTGCGGTGAGACTCCGTACATCAAGCTGGTTACCCAGCTGTTCGGTGATCGCCTGATGATCGCTAACGCGACCGGTTGTTCTTCCATCTACGGCGGCAACCTGCCCACCACTCCGTATTGTCAGCGTGAAGACGGACGCGGTCCTTCCTGGTCCAACTCCCTGTTCGAAGACAATGCCGAGTACGGCCTGGGTATGCGTCAGAGTGTGAACAAGCTGGGCTTGCAGGCTGCCGAGCTGCTGAATCTTGCTGTTAAGGAAGGGCTCGTTTCCAAGGAACTTGCCGATTCCCTCCTGGATGCAAGCCAGAAAACCCAGGACGAAATCGAAGCCCAACGCGCACGGGTTGATGAGCTGAAAGCAGCTCTGGCCGGCAGCAACAGCGTCACAGCTTCCCGCCTCCTGCCGGTTGCCGATTATCTGGTCAAGAAATCCGTCTGGTGTTTCGGCGGCGACGGCTGGGCCTATGACATCGGTTACGGCGGACTGGATCATGTTCTGGCTTCTGGTGAGAACATCAACGTGATGGTTCTGGATACCGAGGTTTACTCCAACACCGGTGGTCAGATGTCCAAGTCCACCCCGCGTGCTGCTGTAGCACAGTTCGCAGCCGGCGGAAAGAAAATGCCCAAGAAAGATATGGGTATGATCTTCTCCACCTACGGCAACGTCTACGTAGCCCGTATTGCTCTGGGTGCCAATCCGCAGCAGGTGGTTAAGGCCATCAGCGAGGCTGAGGCCTACGACGGACCTTCCATCATCATCGCCTACTCACACTGCATCAACCACGGCCTCAATCTGGCCAAGGGACTTGAGCAGCAGAAGTTGGCGGTTGCCTGCGGTCACTGGCCGCTGTATCGCTACAACCCGGAACTGGAGGATGCGGGCAAGAATCCGCTGACCATCGACTGCAAAGAGCCGACCATAAAGTTCGCGGACTACGCTCTGAACGAGAATCGTTACCGGATGCTCAAGATGGCCAATCCTGAGCATTGCGATGCGCTGATGGAAGCCTCGCAGAAGGATGTGGACAAGAGCTGGAAGTTCCTCCAGAGCCGGTTCAAGGCGCTTGAGGACTAAGCAGTCAGCCTGAAGCAGCCTGTTTTTATGGCGGGCTACAGAAGCAACTGAACAAAAAAGCCCCTCCCAATTGCTCGGGAGGGGCTTTTTTGTTTTCAACTGCGAACAGACGGCTTTCCGGCAAAAGTGAGGTTGTCGCGGCACGATGTACGTGGTATCATGTTAATATGGATGCTTAAAACAGCTCGAAGAGAAAGAAACGTGTGCAAAAAGGGGACGGATTTTAAATAACGTAAAAACAAAACACCATGCACCTTCAGACTAATCAACAAAAAGTCTTCAGCGTCTCCGAGCTGACCCGCTCCATCAAAGGTATGTTGGAAGGCCGATTCTCCTTTATCAGCGTTGCCGGGGAGATCTCCGGCCTTCGGCGACCGGGATCCGGTCATCTGTACTTCACCCTCAAGGACGATCAGGCCCAGATCAAGGCAGTGCTCTTTAAGATGCAGCAGCGGTATTTGCAACAGCAGCCCAAAGACGGCGATATGGTCATTTGTCTGGGCAGGGTTTCCGTGTACGAGCCTAGGGGCGACTACCAGCTCATCATCGACAGCCTAGATTATCACGGGGAAGGGGCTTTGCAACTGGCCTTTGAGCAGCTGAAAAAACGGCTGGACGCAGAAGGTCTCTTTAATCAGGAGTTGAAAAAGCCGATCCCGCCGCTGCCTGAGCACCTGATCCTTGTGACCTCGCCCTCGGGTGCTGCGGTCCATGATTTCATCCGCATTGCCCAGAAGAGATACCCTCAGGTACGGATCTCGGTCTATCCGGCAGCGGTGCAGGGAGAGCATGCAGCTAAAGAGTTGTGTCAGGCTGTGTCGGAGATTAATCTTCAGCAGGCCTCAGGTCGGCTGGCAGCAGACGCGATTATTCTCTGCCGGGGCGGCGGTTCTGTTGAGGATTTGCAGGCCTTTAATAATGAAGAACTGGCTTGGGAGATTCACAGATCAGTCATCCCGGTGGTCAGTGCGGTGGGGCATGAGATTGACTTTACCATTGCCGACCTGGTGGCTGATCTCCGTGCGCCCACCCCTAGCGGGGCCGCAGAAATGCTGCTGCCGGACAGTCAGGCTCTGCGCGAGCATCTTGCTGATCAGGCCCGTCGACTGCGCCGAACCATGCAGGACAAACTGGATCGGCATCAGGAGCGGATAGCCCTGTACCGACAAAAGCTGACCGGTGCTGCCCAGCCCGTTGACAGCCTGCTGCTCCGCCTGGACCATATGGTTGAAAATATGGAGCATACCGTATACGCCAACCTAGCTGCCCTTCAGGCTCGCTTGGACCGGGTAGAAAATCGCCTCAAACGGAACAATCCCTTGCTGGTGCTCAATCTCTATCATCAGCGGGTTAAGGAGATGCAGCGACGGCTTCGCCAAATCGGAACTCGGCTTATTAGTGATAAAAAACAGGAACTTGCCCGGGCCGCAGGGGTGTTGGAGGCGGTGAGCCCCTTATCCACCTTGGCGCGTGGTTATGCTGTGGCCCGAAAAGGGACTGGCCGTCGTCAGACCGTGGTCACTGCTGCGGAACAGGTGCGGGTGGGCGAGTCCATTGAGGTCTTGCTCCATAAGGGGCGGGTGGAGTGTGAGGTGACCAAGGTTGACCGACAGTAGCCTTTTCCTCTCATCTCTTCACGATAATCGCGTCAGATGATCGCCGCTTATGCCCCGATTGTGGCAAGGTCGGTCGCAGACCTCCAGCATATATCGTCCATATGAAAGCAGGTTGGCGATGAACAGATTGTAGGAGCCGCTGTCCATGAAATTCACCGTCACATCCGCACCCAATCCACTCAGCACCATGTCGCCCCCTGCCGGAGGGATGATCAGCTCCGGTGAGGGTCTCCCTATTGAGTGTTGTCGGATGAGTGCTTATCTTTTCAGTATATGAACGATAAACGTGCTGAAAGGAGGGAAAAATGGCTGAGTTTGCAAAGGCAGGTGATTTTTGTCGAATCCCGATTGTCCGGATTATGAACAGGCACAGAAGAGTTGCGGCAATATTATCAAATTCGGTCATACCCGTTCAGGCCGTCAGCGCTATAAGTGCAAGACCACCGCTGGGTATGGCCTGTCCGCATTATGAATTAGGAAGGCGGTTGTCAAAAAATCAGGGCCGGAAATTCTTATTCTCGACTACACACACTGAATGAATTTTCGGAGGGAGGTAAGCTGCCGAGGAGGCTTTTGACGTGGTATGACGAACGGGGACCGACCTTCTGGCAGGATGGGCTGTTGTCTCCTGCCCACCCCGCTATTGCTTGATTAGTGCGAAAAAAATCAGAGCGTCAGGCGCTCCTGGGCTTCTTTGTAGCGCGCAGCGGTTTTTTCCGTAATCTCCGCCGGCAGGGGGGGCGGAGGCGGTTGCTTGCCCCAGTCCAGTGAAGAAAGATAATCCCGCAGGAACTGCTTATCAAAGCTGGGTTGTCCTTGACCCGGCTTGTACTCATCCATAGGCCAGAAACGAGAAGAATCCGGGGTCAGTACCTCATCAATCAGGATCAGCTCACCATCCACCATGCCGAGTTCGAACTTGGTGTCCGCAATGATGATTCCCTTGCTGCGGGCATATTCCGAAGCCTTCTTGTACAAACGGACACTGATGTCCGCCATCTTATCCGCAATGTCCTTACCGATAATATCTTCCATCTGGGCCACCGAGATATTCTCGTCGTGCAAACCCTGTTCCGCCTTAGTGGACGGAGTAAAAAGCGGCTGGGGAAATTTATCAGACTCCCGCATACCTTCTGGCAGGGCAAAACCGCAGACTGTTGTATCTTTCTTATAGGCTGACCAAAAGGAACCGGAAATATAGCCCCGAACAATGCATTCAATGGGTACCACTTGAGTGCGGCGCACCAGCATGGAACGGCCTTCCAACTGGTCTTGATATTGATGGCAGACTTCCGGGTACTGATCAACATCAGCTGAGATCAGATGATTGGGTACAATGTCGGCCAGCAGATCAAACCAGAAAAGAGAGATCTGGGTCAGTACCTTGCCCTTGTCGGCAATGGGATCATCCATCACCACGTCATAGGCAGAGATTCTGTCGGTGGCGATCATGAGCAGTTTGTCCTCATGACCGGGGATTTCGTACATATCGCGAACTTTGCCGCGATGCAGCAGGTTCAGTTCCGGCAGGTCGGTCCGGATAGCAGCGTTGCTCATGGTATATACTCGGTGGTGGTTACAGGGGCAAGCCTG
>MTKS01000027.1 GCA_004028495.1 Candidatus Electrothrix marina | reverse complement strand
CATTAAAACAATGGAGGAGTACCGCCGCCTATCTCAGTGCCGACCTGAATCGTAATTTTACCGTGGTTGCGCTTGAATTCAAAAAAGTCCTCCCTGCTGTCCAGAAGGAAAAAGTGAATTTTTTTATCGTCAATCCCTCCTTATTCGTCACCGCCATGGTGCGATATCAGTCCGTCCCGGTGGTGACCATGAAGGCGGCAGGCAATGACCGTTTCGGCGGGGTCATTTTCACTGCTGATGCCAATAAAAGCATTCATAGCATTACAGAATTAAAAGGGAAAAAATTCGGTGCCGTCGCAAAAACCTCCCTTGGCGGCTGGCAGATGGCGCAGAAGGAATTTCTTGACTCCGGCATTGAACTGCACAGTTTTGTTTCCACACTCCGTTTCTTCGACACCCATACCAAGGTTGTCAAAGCGGTGCTCGACGGCCAAGTTGATGCCGGAACTGTGCGGACAGGCGTTCTGGAACGAATGGCAAAACAGGGAGATATAAAAATGACAGACATCCGGATGCTGGCGAAAAAGGACTATCCCGGTTTTCCCTTTGTCGTCTCCACAGCCCTTTATCCGGAATGGGTGCTGGCCCGTCCCGCATCCACAAGCAGAGAACTGGCGGACAGAGTGGCGTCTTCTCTGAAAAGTATGTTTGAAGACGACCGGGCCGCTGTGGACGCGAGATGTACGGGCTGGTCGGATCCTTGGGATTACTCAGGTGTGGAGCAACTGCAGAAGGAGTTAAGGGTAGGCGCTTACAAAGAAGAGAACTGAGGATGTTCAGGACGAAAAAAATATGGGATGCAACAAGAAATATCATCCCCATTTGCGAGTGCCGTAGGGGCGAACCCATGTGTTCGCCCTTTTATGCCGGGCAGACACGCGGGTCTGCCCCTACAATTCCGTACGAATCCCCCGGCGAGGGATTCGATCCAGGGTCAACTGCAAACTGAAGCTGAAATTTTATCAATAATACCCGAAGTGGACGTTTGACAGGTAAAGGGTATCCGCACAATTTCCCCGCCGGCGGCTTTCACCTCGGCCCCGCCGGCTATCTGATCTTCCGGCCAATCCGCTCCTTTGACCAGGATATCCGGGAGCAGCAAGGTAATGAGTCTGCGCGGCGTGTCTTCATCAAAAAGCACGACAAAATCCACGCAACCCAGCGCGGCCAAAACCCGGGCACGTTCAAGCTCATTGTTCACCGGTCTGGAGGGCCCTTTTAAGGCCTGTACGGACCGGTCGGAATTCAATCCGATCACAAGGCAATCCCCGCAACGGCGCGCTTCCTCCAAATAGCTGACATGGCCTGCATGCAGGAGATCAAAACACCCGTTGGTAAAAACGATTCTGCTTCCCTGAGCCCGCATACGCGTCAGCCGCTCCGGAAGAATTTCCTGCGTAACGAATTTATCGCTGTCTCGACCATACCAGGGGCGTTCAGCAACCGAACAAAAACGGGACCGGGCTGCTTCCGCATCCGCCGCCTTAAGTTCCGCTCTGATCACAGCGGGGTGCTCATCAGCTTCAGCAAGCACCCGGCCTGAAGGGGCAATAATCATGGAATGACCGGCCAAGTCGCCTACAGAAATATTGCCGCTTCCGTTACATGCAACAACAAAGGCCTGATTTTCAACAGCACGAGCCTGAAGCAGAATCCTCCAGTGATCAGACCGGACTGCGGGCCATTGTGCGGAAACAACAAGCAACGTGCATCCAGAGAAGACCTGCCTTCGGCTGATCTCCGGAAATCGAAGATCATAACAGACCAATGCACCGATAGAGCCGAAAGGAGTCAACACGGCTTGAGCCTCTTTTCCCGCAGTGAGATATTGATCCTCCTGCCAGAGCCGGAAAAGATGCTGTTTCTGATAGCGGCCCGCCACCCCTTCAGGGCCGACAACAAAGAGAGAATTGTAGATTTTCCCTGCCGCCGTTTTTTCCGGCAAAGATCCGGCGAACCATATCCCGGCCCGCGCCGCTTTTTGCCGGAGTTCCGCAAGGAGTTGCGGCGTCTGCTCCGCAAGAGTCCCGATATTCGCATAATCAAAGCCGGTGGCCCAAAGTTCGGGGAGAACCACCAAGGTATCCGGAGCAAAGCAGGCGGCTGCCAGCATTCCCCGAAATTCTTTCAGATTGGCATCCACATCACCCTGCTGGAGAGGCATCTGCAAACAGGCAACTCGCGGAAAGATCTGTTCCATCATCCAACCTCCTGCAACTCCAGTAGAGCCAGCTCAGCAAGCTTGGCAACTGAAACTGTACTGAAATTCCCTTGATCATAGAGACGTACTGTCCTCCGGTCATTTTTCGCCAGCTCCTGCAACCGCTCCAGTCCTTCCGGACGACCCAGCAAACCGATTGCCCGTGCAGCTAATCCACAGACCGTCGCATCAGGAGATTCCAGGTAGGGGGGCAAATCATGTTCCGCTCCTCGGGCCAGCAAATATTCCCGGCGGCATTGCGCCAAGCGCCCCACAGCCCACATCAATCCCTGCTGCAGCATCTCATGCTCAAGAAAATTACCGTCCTGGCATTCCTCTTCACCGTCCGGTCGCATATATGAGATCAGCATATGAACATACTCATCAGCCAGTCCCTGATGACGGCACATAATTTCAGCCATGGATTCCGGCGCTCCCCAACCGATCCCGCCGGATTCATCATTCAAGCTCCACAGCATACGACGAAGAATGATCCGTGCTTCCTCCATATCCTGCTCAGCCAGCACGGCCACGGCACTGCCCATGACTGAAACCGCATGCCAACGAATTTGTTCATCTGAATGACATATCCCGGAAAAAAGAGCATTGATCAGTTCTTTTTCCTGAAGCAGGGCAAGCTCTGTTTCAATATCGGCAAGATCGTCCTGCTTCAACAGCCCCAGCACCTTTTGCTTGATTGCTCGCGTTCCCATAACATAGCCCCTTTACTCAAGATTTAGACAAGAAAATCACCCCTTCGCAGGAAAGACCAAAAACCGCTTTGCCATATCGGCATCCAACAGAAAAAGACACCATGAATACATTTCTTTATTAATCTGGCGAGGTAAGGATTTCAGCATCTTCTTTTTCAACATTTTTTGCTCCGATGTTCTGATTCCGACCCGGTACCCCTGCGTATCCTCCGTAAAATTCATTTAAATTTTCGACGCATCAGGAATAATATCTATATTTATCTGAAAAACTATTGTTCTTTTAGAATGAATCTGTTTTCTTACAACAGCATGATTGATGCGCGTCCGGACTGACGGTTCCTGTGCAACCCGGAAGGGATGACTTCCGAACGGAACCTTTGACATCAACGGAAGTCTTCTTCATGACTGTCAGGAATATGATTTCTTGCTGCTGCGTACAACAAGTTTCCAGAAAAAAATAATAATGCGTAGAGTTGTAATAACAGGGATGGGCATTGTTTCCTCCCTCGGTGACACAGTGGAGGATGTTCTTACCTCCCTGCAAACAGGAAAATCCGGTATCCGGTATTGGGCTCCCTATAAAGAACTCGGACTTCGTTCTCAGGTAGGTGCCTTTACCGAAATAAACTGCAAAGAGCATATCGATAAAAAAATACTCCGCTTCATGGGCGATGCGGCGGCCTTTGCCTATATAGCCATGCAACAGGCGATAAATGACAGCGGACTCGGTGCCGACCAGGTATCGTCGCCGCGCACCGGGCTTATAATAGGTTCCGGAGGGACCTCGGCGGAAAATGTCGTTGCCGCCGCCGATACCATGCGCAGCAAAGGTTTACGTCGCCTCAGTCCGTTCATGGTACCGAGGACCATGTCCAGTACGGTCTCGGCAGGATTGACAGCACCCTTTAAAATCAGAGGAACCTGCTACTCCATTTCTTCGGCATGCGCCACAGGCGCCCATTGTATCGGTGCCGCAATGGAACAGATCCAGCTGGGAAAACAGGATATCGTCTTTGCCGGCGGCAGTGACGAGGAACACTGGACCCAGACCTCGATGTTCGACGCGATGGGTGCCCTGTCCACCAAATTCAACAGGACTCCTGAACAGGCATCCAGACCGTACGATGTGGATCGGGACGGATTTGTTGTGGCTAACGGCGCCGGCCTGATTGTTGTAGAAGAACTTGAGCATGCCCGTGAGCGCGGAGCGAATATTTACGGAGAACTCATCGGTTACGGAGCAACGGCGGACGGCCATGAAATGGTGTCTCCGTCAGGCGAGGGAGCCTCACGCTGTATAGAAATTGCGCTTGCATCAGCTGCCCGCCCTGTCGATTATATCAATGCGCACGGGACATCCACGCCCGTCGGCGATATGATTGAATTACAGGCCATCCGACATGTCTTCGGCAGCAGCATACCTCGGATCAGCTCGACCAAATCACTTTCAGGGCATTCTTTAGGTGCCGCCGGGGTACATGAGGCCATCTACTGCCTGCTCATGCTCAATAATAACTTCATCGCGGCAAGTGCCAATATTCATAAAATGGAAGACGGAGCGAAGGGCATGAACATTGTCAGGGAAACACGGCAGGCGGAACTGAATACCGTCATGTCGAACAGTTATGGGTTCGGCGGCACCAATGCCTGTCTTATTTTCCAAAAATATCGGGATGCGTAGGAAGCTGAAGGAAAAATCTTCCGCTCATTCTCCTTCCCCCTGCTCTTCGTCAATACGGCGCAGGCCCTCCATAATAAGCCCCATGAATCCTCCCAAAACAGGGAGTTCCTTTTCCTCCGCCGAAAGCCCTTTGGTGTAGGTAAACAGCCCTTTCTGCTTTGCCAGCAAAGAAAAAACAGCCTCTTTACCTTCCAGCTCACCGTATCCACAAAAGACTATTTCCCCTTCATTAAACAGGGTAACAGCCTGACAGTTATCAAAAACAAACTGTACCTGTCCTGTTTTACCACCGGAATTGATCAGCTGAAACAGCTCCACTGAATTGATATCTGTCAGCTCACCGCTCATACCGGAACTGATATTGCCGGACCGCATCGTATTTTTCTGAGCGCGATTCACCAGGACTCTATAGAAAAAAATTTGCAGGATAGGGTATCTGGACAGGACATGCTTAAAATCCTTCGCCTTGAGAGCAGCCAGCTGAACAACTGTCTTGGAATACACGGAAGGGTAGGTTAATTCACCGGAAAGCAGGCTCATCTCACCGAAAATATCCCCCGGGCCGATCTCCGCAATGACCTTATTGTCCTCTCGGACAACAGCCACTGTTCCGGCTAACACGACGTAAAAATGGGTTCCAAGCTCTCCGGCCTCAATAATAACCTTATTGGCGGGATACTTTTGCAGCTTCATCAGAAGAGCAAGATCCTGCAAATCAAAATCATCCAGCGGCTCAAAGATCTCCATCTCGCGGAGCAGGCCGAAAAACTCTTCAATAAGTTGCTTCTTTGCCCGTTTTTTCGCCACCTCGAGAAGATTCATCTGCAAGGTCGAGTAGGCATTCTCCTTTTTATACTCAAAGCGAATCAATCCGGTACATCCGCCGCACTCGAATTTGGTCCGCCGCACCCCGGTCTGGGTAAAACGAGGGTGCAAGGGCCTTGTACCGGTCAGCGCCTTGAGCACTTCCTGTACCAGCATCAGGCAAACTTCTTTATTTCGTTCAACAGTCAGAGTGAAATCATGGATGACAAATTCATCGCCGACATTATATATGGGACATGCGTGCTCTTCGGTAACAATGAATACAGCATTGCGATATTCCATACATTCTCACCCTGTCTTATAAGGACATCACCTACCGAGATATTGCACAATTTCGCAGACTGCGGGTGTCCTCCTCCCCTTACTCAACAGCTCTTCATCCTGCAAAAAAAATCAGCCTCCCTGTTCCTCATCCAGCCGTTGCAGGCCTTCCATCAGCAGCCCCATAAAGCCGCCGAGCACAGGCAGATCTTCGTACTTCCTGGCAAGTTCCGTGTTATAGTTAAAAGATCCCTTCTTTTTGGATAAAAGAGCAAATAATGCCTCCTTCCCATGAAGGTCTCCGAAAGAGGCATGAATAATTTCTCCCTCCTTAAAGAGAATAGTGGCATGCCCGTCGTGAAAAATCAAGTCGACTTTTCCGGATTTGCCGCCGCTGTTGATCAATTGAAACAGCTCAACAGGGTTGATATAAATCAGTTCCCCGCTCATGCCGGAACTGATTTTACCGGCCCGGGCCATATTCATTTGAGCTCGGTTGACCAGCAGGCGATAAAAAAAGATCTGCAGGACCGGATAACGATTAAGAATAAATTTCAGATCCTTTCCGTTAATTGTACCGAATTTGACAACGGTTCGAGAATGGACGGAGCTGCTGGCCGGCTCTCCTGAAAGCAGACTCATCTCACCGAAAATTTCACCCCGTCCGATTTCCGCGATGACCTCATTGTCACCTTTTACTATCGCGACCTTACCGGATAAGATAATGTACAGATGCGTTCCTCTGGTCCCCTCCGAAATAATAACCTTATTCGGATCAAATTGTTTCAATTTCAACATTGAAATCAGATCCAATAAGTCATGGTCTTCAAGAAGCTCAAACACCTGCATGGTGCGGAGATGCTTGAACAGGGCTTCCACATGCCGTTTTCTCGCCTTTTTATCAGCGATTCGCAGAAGATTCATCTGCAGAGTGGAAAATCCCCGTTCCTTTTTGTACTCAAAGCGCATGGAACCTGTACAGCCGGGACAGCGAAACGATGCCCGCTGCATAGCCATCTGCGTAAATCGCTGTTCCCCCGGTTTTTTAGCAAGTGCTTTATGAAGTTCACGCACCAGAATAAGGCAAACCGGCTTCTCATAGTCCACACTGACCGCCGAGTCCTGAATCTGGATTTCTTCGCCTACATTATAGATAGGGCATGAATCCTCTGAGGTAACAACAAAAACAGCGTTACGATATTCCATGCTGATTAACCTGATTTAAAAATACATAGGTAACAAAACAAGCGTGCCGAACGCTGGACTTTGTTCTTCCGTTCTTTTAGCCCTTTTATCGCCTTACCGAGCCTTACCGAGCGACAACCTCAGGATCTCCCGAAAAACAAATAAACTATAAAGCCGAGAACCGCTGAAGCACCGACCAACACCGGCAGTACCTTTTTGAGCTGAAGCTCTCCGTCGACGACCAGGGTCTGCATATACTCTGTCCCGCTGAGCCACCAGATCACAATAAATATAACTATGATAATCAACTCATTAAAAGATTGCTTCCAGATCAGATAGCCGATGAGAGCGACAAAAGGAACAATAAACCAAGGGTTTGTAAAAAGAGCAACGATGTCGACATCTTTCACCTGCTCGGGGACATGTGTGCTTTGCAACCAAGCACCTATTTTTGCAAAAAAACCTCCGGATGTATTCCCTGCAACTGCTTCCGCACCCGCCATGACACCGCTCCTTTTTCAAAATATAAGACAACCCACACACGAGATCTTTCTTTTCAGACTACCAACGAAAACAAAAACCTGTCAATTAAAAAACAGTATTCCCCGCTCACACCGAGAAGGTATACCTTAAAAACGCTCTTCGTCCTTCCTCTCAACCAAGAGGAAGGAGGGAGATATAGTAAAGATATTATACAGTTAAAATCAAGAAGAAGCCGGACACCCCTTGCAGGCGCTGTCGGTGCCGCCCGCAGACGGTTTCTTTGCCGAATCGGTACTCGTCGCGGTGCTCTTTTCCGCTGCTTTGGTCCCGGCACCGCCCTGAACTGACGAGCCTGACGTTGACGCAGACGCAGACGCATAGCCGTCCGAATACCATCCGCCGCCTTTCAGATGAAAGGCACTCATGGATATAATTTTTTTCACCTCTCCTCCGCAGACAGAGCAGGATGTCAGCGGGCTGTCATTCATTCCCTGATGCACTTCAAACACTTTCTCACAAGCAGGACACTCATACTCGTAAACCGGCATTTTTCACCTCTATCTTTATATAAGTAATTTTAGAATAATACGACGAATAAAACATTTTTTTCTTTACAGGCTGAATAAAATAACCTTCCTCCCGCAGACTGTCAACCATCGAAACCTCAAAGAACAAAAACCGTATAAGATTATCCTGTTCTCTCTCCTGTCAACGCACCGCCAACTTACTGTCAACTCCCCGTTTCAAAAAAAAATCACCGAAGTACGGGAAGCGGTACTTCATACCTGAAAAATATTATATTGCATCTTCAAGGTCTATCATATATATTTATATGTTTTTATAATAAATCGTATAAAAAATACAAATTATATGGCTTATCAGTCATATTTATATCTATTTTATCCACAGGAATACAATATGAGCAAAACACTCGTTGAAATGACCGCCGACATCATCCAGTCACAAATAAGCGGATCCAGTATGAGCACTGAAGAAATCAAAGCGGCGCTCAACGACACCTATCAGGCCCTGAAGGATTTACAGGAAGCTGAACAGGCCGGAACGGATATTGAAGAAAAAGAAGAAACACCGGCAATGGATCCCAAGAGATCTATTCAGAAAAACAAAATCGTCTGTCTGGAATGCGGTCAATCGTTCAAGATGCTCACCAAGCATTTGAAGTCCCACGATATGACATCAAAAGAATACCGTAAAAAATACGGCTTCAGCAGTACACAATCGCTTTGCGCAAAAGCCCTTTCGGAAGAACGCTCACAGGCCAGCAAAGAGCGCGGCATTCACCCGAACTTACGTAAAACTTTTGGCAACAGGTCGAAAAAAACCAAGAAATAATCTGCTCTTGTCATGATCGGTATTTTCGACTCCGGCATCGGCGGAATGACCGTTGCCAAAACAATTGAGCAGGTATGCCCGCAATATCCCCTCCTGTACTTCGGCGATGTTGCCCATACCCCCTACGGCTCCAAGAGTTCTGAAACAATAATCGGTTACTCCCGCCGCAACACTGATTTTCTACTGAGCCAAGGCGCGAAAGTTATCGTTGTCGCCTGCAACTCGGCAGCCGCAACCTCGGTTGACGTTCTGCGTGCGGAATACTCTGTTCCCGTCATAGATGTCATCACGGCAACAACCGGCAAGGCCGCCGCAGGAACATTAAACAGGAGAATCGGGATCATCGGTACCCGCGCCACTGTCCGGTCAGGTGTCTACGAAAAACAGATCAAACGGGTTAATCCCGACTGCCGAATATACGGTCAGGCCTGCCCGCTGCTGGTCCCCCTGATTGAGGAGGGCTGGCTCAACAAGCGCGAAACAAAGATGATATTAAGGCGTTACCTTTACCCTCTTCGACAACATCAAATTGACACCTTAATTCTGGGGTGTACCCATTACCCCCTCCTGACCCATCTTATCCGAAAAAAAATCGGCAAAAAAGTACAGCTTATTGATTCATCAATTGAAACAGCCCGACACTTAAAATCTTTCCTTGACAATTCACCTGAAATAACATCAAATATTAAGGGAAAATTTGAGGGCTGTCAACCTCACTGTCCTGAGAAAAACCGTTTTTTTGTATCCGACTCCACCCCGCCCTTACAAAAGCTAGCCGACGGAATCTTTGGTCGAAAAATAAACCTTATCAAAACAAATGCTTAGAAAAAACACACCCCCGACTCTCGTCCTGCTCAGCTGCTTTTTATTCTTTGCTCTTTCACCGCAAAACCGGGTTGCGGAAGCTGCGGAAGTCCCTCTTGAACAGCTCGAAAAAATACAGCAATTCTATCGCAATCTGACCAGCCTCAGCTTTGATTTCAAACAAATCACCAACGGCAACGGCAGAACCAGAGAAGGTGCCGGCAACAGCATATTTTATCGCCCCTCCTCAACGAGTCCCGGTATTATGCGCTGGGATTACAACACACCCGGCAGACAAATTATCCTGAACGACGGCAAAGAACTTTCTATTTATACAGAAAAAGACAAACAGCTGCTCATTATGTCGGCAAAAAAACTGCAATCCGATATAACCTATTCCTTTTTTGTCGGAAAACGTGATCTCAAAGAGGATTTCAACCTCCTGCCCGCAGATCCCCGCTTTACCGGCAAAACAAACGCTCATTCAGACATTGCGGTACAGCTGATCCCCAAACAGCCCCACGGTCAGATCAAATCTCTCCATTTCCGGTTTGATAAGGATGCAAACATCAGGCAGCTTATTATGGAAGACCATTTTGAAACAACAACAGAACTGATTTTCAGTAATATCAAATTCAATACATTGCCGGCAGATTCACAGCGGACAACCGTTGAACTGGTCCGGTTAAGCCTCCCTTCCGATACGGAAATTATCAGGCAATAATTCTGCCAACAACAAGTAACACTATCTTTTCCTTAACCTTCTTACATCAAGAACCGTTCGGAACAACCACCCAACAAACAAATCGAATCATCAAACGACATGAGTGAAGAACAATTTGCAGACCTTTTTCAGGAGAAAACCGGCAGCTCAAAAATTCAGCCGGGGGATAAGATTGACGCTGTGATTGCCGCCATCAACGGCGAAAATATCTTTCTGGATCTGGGCGGAAAAAGCGAAGGCATCCTCGGAGCATCTGAACTTCGTGATGAGCACGATGAGTTAACGGTAAAAACAGGGGATACGGTTTCTGTTTTTCTCTTAAGAAACCGAGGAGGAGAACAGGTCTTCACAACAAAGATCGGTGCCGGGCAAGTCGGGTTGGAAGAGCTTGAACAGGCCTTTCATAACCATATTCCCGTGCAGGGCAAAGTTACTTCCGAAATCAAAGGCGGTTTCCAAGTTACCGTTGCCGGCCAGCGCGGGTTCTGCCCCTACTCACAGATGGGATTGCGCAGAGTCGATAATCCTGACGAGTATCTTGAGCAGAGTATGGCTTTTAAGATTATTGAATTCGGGAGCAAAGGCCGCAATATCATCCTTTCGGCCCGGGCTGTACAGGAAGAAGAAAGGGAAGAGCTTCGGGAGCAACTCAAAGAAACCTTATGTGAAGGCGATAAGATTGAAGGAACTGTCAGCTCTCTGCAGAAGTTCGGAGCCTTTGTCGATCTCGGGGGTGCGGATGGATTGATTCCGATCTCCGAATTGGCCTGGGGACAAACAGACAAAGTTGATGACGTGTTGAGTCAGGGACAGCGAGTTGAAGTCATTATCAAAAAAATAGACTGGGACAAAGACCGCATTTCTCTGAGCCTGAAAGATACGCTGGAAAACCCCTGGGATCAGGTGGAAGCAAAATATGCTCCGGCCAGTGTGCATACAGGTATTGTCTCCCGGCTCGCTCAATTCGGGGCCTTTATCACCTTGGAACCCGGCATTGACGGTCTCCTCCATATTTCCAAACTCGGCTCCGGTCGCCGCATCAACCATCCTCGCGAGTGCTGGAGGCAGGACAGGAAATCACGGTCAAAATAGACGGCGTGGACTTGGAGAAAAAACGTATCTCTCTGGTACCCGAGGATTATACGGCCAAAGCGGAAGAAGAAAAGGCGGCAAAGAACGAGTATGCCCCGCCCAAAGAAAGTGCTCCGCAATCTATGGGCACATTAGGGGATCTTTTTCAAGCCCAGATGAAGGGGAAGAAAAAGTAGGAAGTTCGGGATTCAACAAGCTGTAA
>MTKS01000026.1 GCA_004028495.1 Candidatus Electrothrix marina | reverse complement strand
TCCCAAATGATTCTTTTGTGCCTGATTATCTTTATTACAATTTGGATATAAGATATAGCGAACTGAGAAAACTTTCGACAGGGGACGGAGGGCGAGGCGGGCTTAATCTTACTCTGATACGAGCTGTTGAAATCCCCTTTCCTCCAACAATTGACGAGCAAAGACAAATTGTTCACATTTTTAACGACATGGACAAAGAAATTGAAAAATTAAAAACCCAACGCACCAAATACCAACAACTCAAAACCGGCATGATGCAGGAACTTTTAACCGGCAAAAAGAGGCTTGTATGAACACCATCGGTCAACCGGAACGAGCAACACAGAACAGAGTCGTCAAACTCTTTCAGGACAAACTGCACTACCGCTACCTTGACAACTGGCATGACCGAAAAGACAACAGCAACATCGAACCCGCCCTGCTCACCGCCTTCCTGCAACAAAATTACAGTGATAACCTGATCACCAAGGCCCTGCACCAACTGAACCAGGCAGCCAGCAGCCAAAGCCTTTATGAAGCCAACAAGGCCATATACAGCCTGCTACGCTACGGCGTAAACGTGCAGCCGGAAACCGGCCACCAGAAAGAGACTGTCCATCTGATTGACTGGCGCAATCCCCTGAAGAATGACTTTGCCCTTGCCGAAGAGGTCAGCATCACAGGTGCTCATGATAAACGGCCTGATCTTGTCCTGTACGTCAACGGCATTGCCTTGGCTGTGCTGGAACTCAAACGAAGCACGGTTTCTGTTACCGAAGGCATCCGCCAGAATCTCGACAATCAGAAGGCCGAGTTTATCGGGCCGTTTTTTACCACAGTGCAGTTTGCCCTGGCCGGTAACGACAGCGAAGGTTTGGTTTATGGGGCCATTGATACCAAGGAAAATTATTACCTACACTGGAAAGAGGTTTGCGAAGAGCTGAACCCGGAAGACCGGCACCTGCTGCGGCTCACCCAACCTATCCGGGAACTGGCTGCTGATACTGACACCCGCCTGGACAAAAACATCATTGAACTGCTCAACAAAGAGCGTTTCCTTGAACTGATCCATGATTTTATTGTCTTTGATCGGGGCGTTAAAAAAATGCCCCGACCGAATCAATATTTCGGGGTAAAAGCAGCACAGGAACAGGTACGGAAACGGCAAGGCGGTATTATCTGGCATACACAGGGCAGCGGCAAATCCTTGACTATGGTCTGGTTGACCAAGTGGATTCTGGAAAATATTTCTTCAGCCAGAGTGTTGATTATCACCGACCGCACCGAACTGGATGAACAGATTGAAAAGGTCTATAACGGGGTTGAAGAGGATATCCACCGCACCAAGAGCGGCGCGGATTTACTGCAACAGCTCAACATCCCTTTCCCCCGCCTGCTCTGCTCATTGGTGCATAAGTTTGGCCGTAAAGAAGAAGTCAGCGCAAAGGACGTGGATTCCTACATCAACGACCTGAAAAAAGGTCTGCCCTCTGACTTCAGTCCCAAAGGAGACCTGTATGTCTTTGTCGATGAGTGCCACCGCACCCAAAGCGACAAGCTCCACCAAGGCATGAAAGCCATTCTGCCCGATGCCCTCTTTATCGGCTTTACCGGTACGCCGCTGTTAAAAAAGGACAAGCGAAGCAGTCTTGAGGTCTTTGGCCCCTATATCCACACCTATACATTTGATGAGGCGGTCAAAGATAAGGTGGTGCTTGATCTGCGCTATGAGGCGCGGGACGTTGAACAGAAATTAGGTTCCCGCAAAAATATAGATGCCTGGTTTGACAGCAAGACAAAAGGGCTGAACGATCTTGCCAAGGCAGAGTTGAAAAAACGCTGGGGTACCCTGGAAAAGGTCTTCAGTTCAAAGTCTCGGCTGGAAAAAATCGTGCTGGACATCATGCTGGATATGGAGCGCAAGGAGCGGCTACACAACGGCAGAGGCAATGCCCTCCTCGTTGCGGACAGCGTGTACAACGCCTGCCGCTATTATGAACTGTTCCAGAATGCCGGGTTCAGCCGATGCGCCATTATTACCTCTTATGTTCCCTCTGTGGCGGACATCAAAGGCGAGACAACAGGGGAAGGAAAGACAGAAGAGCAGCGCAAGTATGATATTTATACAAAGATGCTGGCCGGGAAAGATATACAGACCTTTGAGCGTGACATAAAAAAGCAGTTTATTGAAGAACCGGCCCGGATGAAACTGCTCATTGTGGTGGACAAATTACTGACCGGCTTTGATGCTCCCCCAGCCACCTATCTCTATATTGATAAAAACATGCAGGATCACGGCCTGTTTCAGGCTGTCTGCCGGGTCAATCGTCTGCACGGTGAGGATAAAGAGTACGGCTTTATTGTGGATTATAAAGACCTATTCCAAAGCCTGAATAAATCGGTCACTGACTACACATCCGGGGCCTTTGCCGAATACGATAATGATGATGTTGCGGGCCTGCTGCAAAATCGTCTAAAAAAAGGCCGGGAGCGTCTGGACGATGCGCTGGAGACGGTACGGGCCTTACTGGAGTCGGTGGAACCGCCCAAGGGCCAGCTTCAAATGCAGCATTATTTTGTCGGAAAATCGGAAGATTTCAAGGCAATAAAGGAGACAGAACCGAGACGGGTAGCTCTGTATAAGGCGGTGGTCGGGTTGATCCGGGCCTATGCCAATCTTGCCAACGAGATGCCGGAAGCCGGATACAGCCCTGCTGAGACAGAAGCTATTAAGGCGGAAGTAAAACAACATGAGTGTCTCCGTAAGGAAATCCAACTTGCCAGCGGTGACTATATCGAATTAAAACGGTACGAACCGGCTATGCGGCATCTGATTGATAATTACATCGGAGCGGAAGAAAGCCGCCTGCTTGCCGGGTTTGATGACTTGGGACTGGTTGAACTGATGGTTGAACAAGGCGAAAAAGCCTTTGACAAGCTGCCGCCTAATGTCCGCAAAAACAAAGAAGCAATGGCAGAAGTCATTGAAAACAATCTGCGTAAGGTCATTATTGAGGAACACCCGACCAACCCGAAATATTATGAAAAAATGAGCGTGCTGCTTGACGAACTTATCAAGAGCAGAAAGAAAAAAACCGCAGAATATAAAAAGTACCTGCAACAGCAGCTCGAACTTGCACGACAGGTTTTACAACCGGGTGGTTCATACCCCAACCCAATCAATACACCGGCGAAACGGGCCTTGTATGACTCTGTGGGGAGCAATAAAGACTTGGCCCTTGATCTTGACCGGGAGATTTTCGCCACCCGCAGAGACGGCTGGCGGAACAACACTATGAAAACCAGAGAAGTACGCAATGCCATTCAGGACGTGCTGAACAACTTCGAGGCAGCAGAGCCGGAAGCGGATTATCTTGTTAACATTGCCAAAAACCAGCAGGAATACTGACTGCCGTCGCCTGAGCGAAGTCGAAGGTAAGGCGGTTTCGACTCCGCTCAACTGCCATAATACAATTCAGAACAACTAAAAAAATGGAACAGATAACCATAAGCGGCATAACCGTTGACGTTGTACGCAAGGACATTAAAAACATGCATCTTGCGGTTTATCCACCCGCAGGCCGGGTACGCCTTGCTGTTCCTCTGCGGACGAATGCTGATACTGTCCGCCTCTTTGCTGTGGAAAAACTGGGTTGGATCAAAAGGCACCAGCGCAACTTTGCCAATCAGGAACGCCTCGGCCCCAGAGAATACAGGGAGCGTGAAAGCCATTACTTCCAGGGGCGGCGGTATCTACTGCGAATCAGAGACACAGACGGCGCAGGTTTTGTTGACCTGAAGGGAAAAACCTATGTAGACCTGTACGTCAAGCCTGATGCCGGGTTTGAATACCGACGAAACGTCATTAAGGAATGGCACCGCAGAGAGCTGAAAAAGGTCGTTGCAGAGCTGGCAGAGCGTTGGACACAAAAAATAGGTGTTCAGGTTGCCTTCTGGGGTGTTAAGCAAATGAAAACGAAATGGGGTTCCTGCAATATTGAGGCAAAAAGGATCTGGTTAAATCTTGAACTCGCAAAAAAGCCGCTTCCCTGTTTGGAATATGTTCTTGTCCATGAACAGGTGCATCTTCTGGAGCGATATCATAACGACCGTTTTCATGCCCTCATGAGTCATTACCTACCCCAATGGAAACAGCTGCGGGATGAGTTGAACAAACTCCCGGTCAGTCATGCGGATTGGACGTACTGAGCGTTATACTTATCGAGACAGCCCAAAGGGGGACGGGGGCACTGGTTCCGTTCAGTTCTCAATGTATCGCCCTGTAATACGGTGAGTATTTAAAGGCACCTTCTGAGCTGATTTTCCCGACGGTGACAACCGAAATGGCTGTAAATGCATATTTCAGTACGATTATCATAACGGAAAGCGGTTACAGACGAGCTTGCTCGAATGCCTTTTTGCACGGAACATCATATTGATGTACTTGGAATCGAACGGAACCAGTGCCAAAAAATAAGCAGAGAAGCAGAAGAAAGAAAACGAAAGATCGTCGCGTAAAAATTATTTACGGTTGATCAAAAAAAAACCGGGTCACACGCCTAAGCACGGACCCGGTCAAACTGCAGGTTACGTCACGACTACTGAAGAAATATCTCACATTCGTAATCGTTACTGCCGTTCCAACGTTCATTCCAGTCTCCTGTAACGAGATATTTACTCTTTTGCCAGCAGTCCATTTCAGCTGTGATTACAAGCCCGTTTTTTGCAGTTTGACCGCAAGAGTATTGAGGATCATTGCAGATATCAGCAGCCGTTCCTAATATCTTATCAGTGCCTTTGCTGATAAATCCAAAATGGCGGTATGGTTTACCGTTCCATTCCCCTTCGCCATACCAAATGTCCGGTGCAGAAGAGTAGGGATCGCGTTTTATACAACGAATTCCACCATCTTCTGAACTTGAGCCGTCGAGTTGAGTCACTGAAGCTTTTTCGAGATGATCCCCGCAATTCGTTACCTTTTTTAAGGTGCTACGGTAACTCTTTGCTTCTCCATCTGGTTCGCGGACCCATTCTTCATTCCATCCACCGCCGGTTACACGAATATGCTTCAGATTGTCGCTGGAAGTTAATAATAAACTGCTCACTTCATTATTATAGCTCTCACCGTTTCCAAAAATGTCGGTCACGAAAGATTGAAACCCCTGACTGCTGTAGGTGCAGCCGATGTGGCGGTACTTCTTGTCGTTCCAAGTACCCTCTCCATACCAATAGACACCTGAAAGATATTTTCCTTCAACAGTTTTGAGATTATCAATTGTTACACAACGTACGCCTTCTCCTTCAACTCCATCTGAAGATTTTACAGAATACGTGGTAAATCCAGGCCCGCATTTAAAAAGGGGAATAGGTGACGGAGGCTGATGAACATCCTGAGCGGCAATATCACTTCCGACAGCCAGAAGAAACACCAGCACTAATGTTGAGTTGCAAAATTTCATCTTATTCCCCCTTGTTTTTTTAGCGTTAAACAATCCAAAAGTAAACCTGCTCATTATTGCTAATTACACCTATAAGTTATAGGGGTAAATCCTCTTGCAGGAGGGAAACACATTGAATCTAAAAAGTAAACAAAAATTCAATAGTTACTCGAAAAATTATTCATCAGGGTATCACGCCCGGAAATCAGATCGTGCAGCCATGCGGGTTACAGAGCGGGATTGAAGGTTCGAATCCCCATAGCATTCTTTATGAGCAGGAAAAGAAACATAACTGTTTTTTTCTCTTGCAATTTCCAGTAACAAGAGCTAATTCTTTAATTCTGTTCAAGAACGGCTTCCATCGCGCCTTTTGCAGAAACAAATCCCTGGAAACGAATCCATTCACCCTGTTGTCCCCGCCTGATCCGGTATATGTCGCCCATGCCCTTATTCTGTTAACCTCAACCAACGACCTGCGAAAGGAGTATGAAGAAATTTTTTCTATTCATCTTATCGGCTTTTTTTCTGACAGCCTGCGCGGTGGTCACTTCAGAAAGCATCATCGGCGGTGCAGCAGTTCAGCTCTCCCCTGAAGTCTGGAACGGAATGTGGCGAAATGAAGATACCGCACTGCATATAAAGGTTGTCGATGCTGAAAACGGTCTTGTGAAGATCGTCTGGTTTGAGAACAAAGACAAAGACTTGAAACCGGAGTCCATAACGGTGCAAATTACAAAAGGGGAGAAATGGGAGTACCTTACCCTTCTTGACGGTTCGCTCTACAAGGATCTTGAGAAGTATTGCTGGGGAAGAATTGAAAAGGAGGGAAAGCGTATTCTGTTCTGGCTTCCCGACCCGGAACGATTCGAGCTTGCTGTTCAATCCAATATTCTGAAAGGGAACGTCATTAAAATAAAAAAAGAAAACTATCCGGGCACACATGTACAACTGAACGGATCAGTTCAGGAGATCATAAAGCAGGTTGAATCCGGCGGAGGTGATTATTTCCTGTGGGACAACCCGCTGACTTTTATTAAAACTGACTGAAAAGCAAAGCCGGTCATTCGGAGGTGCCGACCTGCCGGCTCTATGTATCCCCGGATCTTCCGGGTAACTGCAAAAGACAAGGAGACGTTGATATGTTGTTAACCAATACAGAAGAAATTCCGGGAAAACGCATTACAGCCTTTTACGGTGTTGTTTCCGGGAGCACGGTCAGGGCCAAGCATGCAGGCCGTGATATTATGGCCGGGTTCAAGAATATCTTCGGTGGAGAGCTGAAAGGCTATACCGAGCTTCTGCAGGAATCCAGGGATGAGGCGATTAAACGCATGAAGGCCCAGGCCAGACAGCTCGGGGCCAATGCGGTTGTCAATGTCCGCTTTTCCACTTCATCGGTGGCTGCCGGTGCTGCTGAGATTTATGTGTACGGCACAGCCGTCACTGTGGAGTAGGGCTATGGACGCGCTTATTCAGCTGATATTTTTCCTTACCTTATTGACCTTGGGCTACGTCTTCGGCAAGATTGCGGAAAAAAAGCATTATCGTTCCATCATAGAACGGGAAAAGCAATGGATGCAGATCCCCACCACCTCGGGACGTCGTGTTCTGGGCACGGACAGGGAGGTGAAACGTGTGCAGTTGGCCACCGGCAGCGTGGTTATCTCTGTGGATTATTTTAAACGGATTCTTGCCGGGCTGAGGAATATTTTCGGCGGCAATGTCCAATCCTACGAGACCTTGGTTGATCGGGCCAGGAGAGAGGCGGTGCTGCGGATGAAGGAGTCCTGCCCGCAGGCTGATCAGATTATCAATCTGCGCCTGGAAACAGCCTCTATTTCCAAGGGAAATAAAAATCAGATAGGCTCCGTGGAGGTGTTGGCCTACGGTACAGCCGTGTATTTGTATCCGGCCTCAACAGCAGCAACCAGTCCCTGAGATATGCATCCGTCCTCGGAATACAGGCCCGGCCTGCCGGAACAGAACGATAATGTCTCCCACAATCATCCGCTCAAAGAGTTTGCTGTCCTGCTCTCCGGGGTAACGGCTTTCCTGCTGCTTGCCGCCTGGAGTTTGGGACTGCTTGTTGATTGGGCGGCGAGTTTTATTTCACCGGAGATGGAGGCGGTGATTTTTTCTTCAATGCGGTTTTCCGGGGCAGCGCTGTTTGTTCAACAGAAAGATGATCCCCGCCGGGCGGAGCTGCAACGATTGGTGGATGAACTGGGCCGTTGCAACGAGGTAGGGTATCCCTTGCAGGTCAATATGGCACAATCGAAAGATGCCAATGCCTTTGCCTTTCCCGGTGGGCGGATTATCGTTTTAGAGGGATTGCTGGATACGATGCGCTCGGAAAATGGGCTTTCCTTTGTCCTCGCCCATGAAATGGCGCATTTTAAGCATAGGGATCATCTGCGGGGCATGGGGCGGGGCTTGGTTTTTACCGCTCTTTCCGCCCTGTTGACCGGGGCCGGCTCCGACATTACCCAGCTCGTCGCCCCTGCTTTGGGGGTTGGACAGGCTCGGTATTCCCAGGAGCGAGAAGCTCTGGCTGATAAGCTGGCCCTTGAGACCTTGCATTGTTTTTACGGGCATGTGGGGGGCGCAACCGAATTCTTTGAAGCTATGCAGGAGGAGAGCGGAAAGCAGGGGAGGGGGATCGGCGGATATTTTGCCAGTCATCCTGAAGCGGTGCAGCGAATTGATGCGCTCCGCAGTTTGGCGGCTGCGTCAGGATTTACGGTGCGGGAGACTTTCCGTTTATCGACTGTACTTGTCCCTGATACTTCTTCGCAGTAGCTTCGGCTTTCCTTTGTGGTCGAGAAAACGTATTTACATAAATCCATGATCATGCTACCTTAACACGCTAATGTATCGTAAACATAACCCGAATGGAGGTGCGCCCGATGACAGAGAAAAAGGAACTTTCCCACAGGGAAGCTGTAGAGAGATTAAAACGATTCGGTATTACCGGTGAAAAAGTGTACCTGATTGATCTCATCCTGCTTATAGAAATGATGTGGGCGGATGGTCATGCGCAGCAAGGAGAACTCGACGTTCTTGAAAATTATCTTAAAAAACATATTGATAGTGTTAACAGGAGAACCGGATGCGAGGTGCTGCGGCTTCAGGACGCAAGAGATTTTGTTAAACCGTACATCAATAAGCGACCGAGTCCCGAGTCTATAAAAAATTTAAGAGAATTAGTCAAGCCGATATCTTTTCCCTGTGACAGCAGGATGACCGATAAATTGAAAGACGAATTGCTTCATGTTGTTATAGATGTAGGTGCCAGTTCGGTTACCGACTATCCTTACGCTCTTGATGAACGTTTCAATACGGAGGAAAAACAATGTCTCTTTAATGTCATGCAGGCATTGTCTTGATTTACTGATCAAAAAAGATTACGAGCCGGAATGGAACAGAAAAAAATACTTATCTCTCTTGTTGTTCCGCTTATCATAGCCGGTTCAATCGGAACGTGGTTCTGCACACGGGATACTTTATCCGATCCTATCAGGATAGCAAGCGGCTCAATCGGGGGAGAGTACTATAAATTTGGGGATGCCCTGGAAAAGAAACTGAGATCCAGAGCGAGAAGGCCGGTAAAGAACATAGAAACTACCGGAACGATGGAAAACCTCAGGTTGCTTAAAGAAGGCGTGGTCGAAGTCGCTCTGCTTCAGTCGATTATTTTTCCGGATCTGGATAATGATGATGATGATGAGTTGAATGATATATCTGTGATCGCGCCGCTTTACCTTGAACCGGTGGTTATTTTGGCCCGCAAACTATCGGGTATTGAATCTGTGTATGATCTGGAGAACATGCGTGTCTGCACAGGACCGGAAGAATCGGGTACAAAAGAGACTTCAGATAATTTGCTGAAATTTTACGGACTGAGTGATAAAGTCACAAGGGTGCCTGAGTTCTTTCATGACAACAGCAGCCATAACGACAGGAACAGTTGTGATGTCGGAATTATGGTGATGGGTCTGCGCAGCCCTTGTTATAAAGAAATGGGCAAAACAGATGTGAAGGCGCTCGAACTCCCTTATGCGCGGGCTCTGGCAGAATCCAAGGCGTTTCTTGCCGAATTCACGCTCCCGGAAGGAGTATTTGCAAGGCACCCCTTACCAGTGCTGCCTCATAAGAATATTCAGACCGTTGCCTACACAGCTCTGCTCGCTGTGAGGAAGGATGCTTCTTCGGCTCTTGTCAATGAAGTCCTTAGCACAATATACCGCACTGATCTTCGGATAGATTTTCCGGATCTTCTTCCGCTGAAAGAAGCAAGGGAATGGTCGGAGATACCGTTGCATCTCACTGCGCAGGAATATTATAATCCGTTACGCAGAATGGAGGTCTTCGCAACTCGTATGGAAGCGTTTGCCGCTGTCAAGGAGCTGTTTTTTGCCTTTCTTGCGATATCTTACTTTTTCTGGCTGCGGTTTAATGAGCTGAGGAAAAAAGAAGAGATAAGACAAAATGATATAATGAAAGAAGAGTTGGATGGTTTTCTGCAGGAAACCATAGCACTTGACCGAAAACAAATGCAGTCGGAGTCTCTTGAAGAACTGCGGAGTATTATAGACCAGATTACCGAGGTCAAGATAAAGGCTCTTGAAGAGCTGACGAATGAAAAATTACGATCCGACCAGATGTTCTCGATTTTTCTTATGCAATGTCATAATCTTATTTTTAAAATTCAGAATAAAATGGGACTGTTGCGGTAGCGCGTAAAGCGGTGCCGGGTTCCTGCCGGAAAATATGGGACATAAAAAAAACGGTATCGCAGCAAATTGATTTGTACCGGAGACCTCTTGTCCGTAACTTCGGCTTCCCTTTGTTGGATTCCTCTCAGTCAGAACGTTTCAGGTGATCTTTGTTTTTCGTCGAACAGCACCAGATTATCCCGATGAATGATCTCGTCACAGTCTCGAAAGCCGAGAATCCCGTCGATTTCCGCGCTTTTTCTTCCTCTTATTTTATCCAGATCAGCCGAGCTGTAATTGGTCAGGCCCGCAGCCACTATCCGCCCTCCGGGACAACGGCATTGAACTGAGGCGCCTACCTCAAAATTTCCCTCTATTCCGGTGATGCCGGACGGCAACAGGCTCTTACCCCGTTCAATAATGGCCCGGCAGGCACCGGCATCCAGGTGCAGGGTACCGGACGGACGAAGGACATGGGCAATCCAGTGTTTTTTTCCTCTGATTCTTTTCTCTTTTTCCGGGAGAAAAAAAGTGCCGACCATATCTCCGGAGAAAAGTTCCCGCAAGATGTTCTTATTGCGCCCCGGTCCGATAAAAGAACTTCCTCCGCAGGCCGCCACCGTTTGAGCGGCCCTGATCTTGGATTGCATACCGCCGGTGCCCAGCAGGCTGCTGCTGTTCCCCGCCATAGCCTCCACCGCGCTGTCAATCGCCGCTACGGTGTATACAGGTCTGGCTGTGGCATCTTCCGCCGGGTTTGCCGTGTACAGACTGTCCACATCTGTCAGCATGATGTACATATCCGCCCCGATCATATTGGTGATCAAAGCACCCAGGGTGTCGTTATCGCCGAAACGAAGTTCCTGAACAGAAACCGTATCGTTTTCATTGATAATGGGCACCACCCCGAATTCAAACAGGGTCAGAATGGTGTTGCGCACATTGAGATAGCGGTCACGTTGGGAAAAATCGGCGTGGGTGAGCAGGATTTGGGCCACCTGTTGGTCATGATTTCGGGCAAAACGCTGTTCGTAGGCCTGCATGAGCAGTCCCTGCCCCACAGCGGCAAGGGCCTGTTTGACCCTGAGTTCTTCTCCGGGCCGGCGATGAACCTGAAGGCGTTTTCGACCTGCCGCGACTGCTCCGGAACTGACCAGAATGACCTTACGGCCGCTTGCGCGAAGAAAGGCGATCTGATGACAGAGCGTATCAATAAAATCAATGTTCAGTCCGTCTTCTGTGGTCAGGACAGCGCTGCCCACCTTGAGCACCACGGTTTTGGCCTGATCAAACAGGGTTTGGCGATAAAAAAGCCCGTCGTCCCGAGAAACTTGGAAAGTCATGGTTCGTCGTTCTCCGCTGCCTCGTTTTTTTCTGTCCCTTCCGAGGCTGCCCCCCTTTGTTTTCCCA
>MTKS01000025.1 GCA_004028495.1 Candidatus Electrothrix marina | reverse complement strand
GTCAGTAGAAATATAAATTTCTATACAAAGCCCCTCGCAACCGAAGATACATTTATATAGCCCGACCGGGTATTTTTTACTCTCTCCCATCTGTTTCTCTCTATTTTCTGCTCAAAACCATCCTCTTGCTATATTCCGGCACGGTTCCTGCTTTATATAAAATATGCTCGATTGTTTTGCAAAGCGGGCGGCAGACTTTCTGGTCAGGGGCAGCAGCACAAGTTCCATCCCCTGAAAAGTTGAATAAAGCCACAACCGTCGTGAGGCGGTGTCGGAAAGCCACGGGTCTCATTTGGAGAGACAGCCGGGTTGTCTGCTTTTTTATTTCCTTATGATACCAGGAGGATATTATGAAAACCACAAAGAAACTATTGCACAGAAGTATGGTTACCCTTTCAGCTTTTCTGCTCTGTGCCGCCCCGCTTGCGGCTCAGGAGAATCTGAAAGTCGACGAAACCACTGTCGGCGGCCCAAGCACTGTCAAACTCTGCGTCCGGGATTACGGAAAAACCCCTGCTGAAGCCTTTGCAGCAGGAGCTGAAATACTCCGAAAAGCGGATGGTCAGCTCGGTGAAGATAAACTGCACGGCAATGTCCGTATCCGTATTCTGCCTGAAAAAGAAAACGGGATGTTTGTCGTGGAGGTGTACTCCTTCCCGGACAGCGGTTCCTGTCCTCTAAAAACCGAGTACAGGACCGCGCAGGTGACTCGACCGTAAGGAGGCGGTCAGTAACCATTGCTTCTGTTGCAGCACGCTCATAAAACAAAAATAAACAGCCCTATCCTCATCAGGATAGGGCTGTTTTACTTTTTCGCATCCCGTCACCCCGCCATCAGCAGAGAAATACAGGTAGCGACAAAAAGGGTTAGGGAAATAAAACCGTTCATGGAAAAGAAGGAGACCTGAATCCGGGAGAGGTCTTTGGGGTTCACAATAAGATGCTGATAAAACAAAGCGCTTCCGGCCAGGACTATACCGATATAATAGACAATATTCAACCCCTGGAGATAACCGGTCAGGGTGAAAAGAAAAAAGGCCAGGGCATGAAAGGAGATTGCCAGACGAAAGGCGTTCCTACGTCCCAAAAAAGCTGGCATGGAATGCAGGCCGGCCTCACGGTCGAATTCCGCATCTTGGGAGGCATAGATAATATCAAAGCCGGTCACCCAGAACAGCACCCCCAGTGACAATACCCAGGGATAGCCGACCAGACTGCCTGTAGTTGCTACCCAGCCGCCCAAAGGAGCGATTGCCAGAGCTACGCCCAGGATAACATGGCAAAGCCAGGTGAACCGCTTGGTCAGGGAGTAAAAAAAAGTCAGGCCCAAGGCAAAAGGAGAAAGTACCAAGGCCAGGGTATTGAGCATCCAACAGGCCAGGAAGAACAGGGCCGAGGCTGCTCCAACCATGAGCCAGGACTCCTTAAGCGAGACCTCGCCTGATGGGATGGCCCGCTTATCCGTACGAGGATTAGCCGCATCAAAGCGATGATCAGCAATACGATTAAAGGTCATGGCTGCTGTGCGGGCACCTGCCATGGCGATAACCACCCAGAAAAAAACCCGAAGTGAGGGCACCCCCCGGGCTGCGAGAACGGCCCCCATCAAGGCAAACGGCAAGGCGAACACGGTGTGCTTGAACTTGATCATTTCAAGCAGGATGTTTATTTTTTTCAGCATGATTAATTATGCCCGTTATAATTGAGGCAACCAAGCCGCCCCTATCCAACGAATGACTTTCATGCCACCGCCGAGCACAAGACTGTTGTGCTGACCGAGGTGATCCAGAAAAACCTGAATCTCATAAGCGCGATTTCCCGAGCCGCAAAATATAATCAGCGTTTTATCTGTCGGAAGCTCTTTATGCTGTTTGCGCACCTTATCATACCTTATGGCAATCCACTTATCCGCGCCGAATTTCTCCACAAAGGGCCCTGCTTCTTTGGGATGACGGACATCCAGAACAACCCAATCCGGTTCACTGGAAAAATCTTCCATCCAGGCATAGAAACGCTGCATACTCACTGAGCGCATTCGGCCGGCACAGATATTATCGGCCACAAAGGCGGCAGCGTTCAGGGAATCAATAGCCGCAGAAAAAGGCGGGGCATAAGCCATTTCCGCCATCATGAAATCCTCGATTGTTGCTCCCTTACTGATCATCACAGCAGCAGTATCAATCCGGGCCGAGATAGAATCATTCATCATGCCGAAGCCCTGCAAGCCAAGTACTTGACGGGTACGTTTATCAAAAACCAGCTGCAAGGCAAGAGAAGCGCTATTGGGAAAGAAATGGGCTCTATCATCAGGGGCAGTCAATGAGTAATCAGCATCAAAGCCCTCTGCCACAGCTGCCTCATAGGTGATACCGGTGGAGGCGATGCAGCGATCAAAGGCCTTCATGATAAAGGACCCCACTGCGCCGTTAAAGGAGGATGCAATACCCGCCATATTATCGGCAGCCACCCTGCCCTCCCGGTTAGCCAGCGATCCCATAGGGGCGTAGGTCTGCTTGCCGGTCACCAGATGCTTGACCGCAATGCAATCGCCCGCCGCATAAATATCCGGGTCTGAGGTTTGCAACCTGCTGTTGACCGTAATCCCGCCCCAGGGCTCTACAGCCAGCCCTGCTTCCTTGGCCAGCTCACTGCGCGGACGAACACCGGCAGCCATAATCACCATATCCGCCTCAAGGGTGCGCTGCGGTGTTTTTACTGCTACGACCCTGCCCTCGCTATCACCGACAATCTCGGTTGCGCCCTCGCCGGTGTAGACGGCCACGTTCATTTCTTCAAGATGCCGTTGGAGCATGGTGGCGAAATCCGCATCCACCAGCTTGGGCAGCAGCTGGGGCATAAACTCGACCAGGGTTGTTTCCAATCCCCAGAGATCAGCAAAGGATTCCGCCATCTCGATGCCGATGGCCCCGCCGCCGATAACCACGACCCGGCCTATCTTGCCGCCGGAGATTCTCTTTTTTATCTCAATAGCCTTATGCAAATCAGAGATGGTGAACACCCCGTCCAAATCTGCTCCTGGAATAGGCAGGACAAAGGGGGCAGCACCAGTGGAAAGCATGAGCTTATCATAGGCCAGCTCCTGCTCCTCGCCGCTGTCCAGGTTCTTTACCCGCAGTTTCTTGTTCTGTCGGTCAATGGCCAGAGCCCTAGTGCGGGTGAGCACTTCCACGCCCTTGGCATCAGCGAAAAAAGGCACGTCACGGACCATGTGGAAGCTGGTGGAACGCAGTTCCGCCTCGTCAGAGACATCGCCGCCCACATAATAAGGGATGCCGCAGCCTCCGTAGGATATCATGCTGTCCTGATCCACCACAGTGATATCCCAACCCGGCTGGAGTCTTTTCAAATGACAGGCAGCCTTGGGACCGGCAGCAACTCCACCGACAATGACGACTTTTTTGCTCATAATATTCTCCGTATATGAAAAAGGGGTATAATTATATAAGATAAAGGGCAGAATATTTCAGGAAACCGCCTCTGTCAACCTGTTCTCGTTTTATTTTTGCTCAGCACCGGTCGATATTTTTCAGCACCTCGGCAAGCGTTCCCCGTTCCTGCACCTGCCCGCTCTCCATAAACACCCCCTGTTCTGCTGTCTGTTCGGCAAAGGGCAGATCATGGGTGACAATAATAAAGCTGGTGAACGCCTGCAACTCCCGCAGCCATCGGGCGAAATCCGAGGTAGTGGCTGCATCAAGGGCACTGGTCGGCTCATCAAGCAGCATGAACTTGGGTTTCAGGGCCAAGCCTCTGGCAATAGCCACCCGCTGGGCCTGACCACCACTGACCTGGGCAGGATAACTCTGGGCCAGCTCGGCAATATTCAACCGCTCAAGCATCTCCAGAGACTCCGCTTTTGCCGCTGCCTTGGTCTTTCCCTGGACCCGTTCAAGGGCCAGCATCATATTTTCCAACACATTCATATGGGGAAAGAGATTCAGGTGCTGGAAAACGACTCCGACCTGCTGTCGAAAGTCGATCTCTTTCATTTCTTGAATATCCTGTCCGTCCAAGATAATTTCTCCCTGCTTCGGGGAGAGAAAACGGGCAATACAGTTAAGCAGCGTCGTCTTGCCGGAACCGGACAGCCCCATAACGGCAAAGATGCCCTGTTCCGGGAAGGTCATACTGACATCGTTGACGGCCTTGGTCCCATCCGCATAGGTGTAGGCTACGTTTTGTACTTCAATCATGGGCAAATCCTTTGGCTTTGATGGATCGTTCAACGCGATCAGAGAGCTTCATCAGTGGAAAAGTCACGGCAAAGAACATCAACCCGGCAATGAGGTAGTAGAGACCAGGCTCAAAGGTGACGCTGATAATGGACTGGGCCTCGCGGATCAGCTCCGGGATGGAGATGATGGAAACCAAGGCTGTATCCTTGATCAGGGAAACCACGCAGTTCATCAAGGGCGGGATGGCAATACGGAAGGCCTGGGGCCAAACCACAAAACGAAAGCGATCCACAGGCGAGAGACCCAAGGCCTTGGCCCCCAGATCCTGGCCCGGATCAACACTCATTAAGCCCGCCCGGACGACCTCAGCCATATAGGCCATTGCGCAGATACCCAAGGTGAGGATGGCTGCCGGAAAAGGAGCAAAGCCCAGACCCAGCCAGACAAAGAGCAGCTGGATCAGGACAGGGGTGCCCCGGATAAAATCAACAAAGGCACGAATCAGAAAATGAATCGGCTTGAGGCTGCCGTGCCGGAAGGTGAGCAGCAGTCCGCAGGGAACGGCCAAGGCAAAACCGAGCAGAATAGCGGCAAAGGCAATGCCGAGGCTGACAGCAAATCCTTTGAGCAGCTTGGTCGCAATGACCGAAGGCTCCATCGTACCGAGCTTGGACGAGGAGGTCTTGCCCAAACCGAAATAGCGTTGGTGGATACGCTGCATGGTGCCGTCATCCTCCATTGCGGCCAGGGCTTTGTTGATCTGCCCGAGCAGTTCCGGCCTGTCCTTACGTACCGGGATGCCGATGCGCTCCTTATAGAGCATATCACCCACCGATACAAAGGGGCGGCCCGCCTCCTTGACCTGCCAGGCCCCGACCAGCCGGTCGGTGACAAAGCCGGTGATCCGCTTCTGCTCCAGCATGGCAAAGATCTCGGCCCCGGATTTCAGGGTGACCACTTCAACATCCGGGAATTTTTCTTCGAGAAAATGCTGGTAGGTCTCGCCGAGCACAACCGCAATACGCAGGCCGTTGCACTCGCTGATCGAATAGACCTTGTTGGGGTTGTCGCGATGGATAAAGAGCTGGGCACCGGAATGGTAATAGGGGGTGGAGAAATCAACGCTCTCTTGGCGGACCGGGGTAATGGCCATTGAGCCGATGATGGCATCGTATTTCTCCGCCAGCAGGCCTGCTAAGATGCCGTCCCATTCTGTGGCGATGATCTGCGATTTTTGGTTGATGCGTTGGGCGATTTCCCGACTCACGTCCACGTCAAAACCGGCAAGGTTCCCTTGCTTATCGTAATAGCTGAAAGGGGGAAACTTGCCGGTCAGGGCGGTGACGAATTCTTCCTCGGCTGTAGCGGGCCAAGGGCCTGCCAGGGTAAGGAAGGCAAGGGTCAGGGTTATAATTATTCGGGCATAGTGCATTATTTCTCCTTTGAACGTTTGCTGAAAATTTCAACCTCCATGACTGGACAGAATAACACCGTATATGGTATCGTGCAAACATGAAGAAAATCATAAACATGAAAGATTTTAAAGAAGTCGGCAAATTCGGCGTAACGGCCCTACGCCTGGAGAAAATGATACAACGGGCGAAGAGAGCGGACAGAGCCGCATTCAGGGGCATACTGGACAAGGTTCATGAGCGGGCACCGCTGCCGGGAGATGAAATCAGCCCTGAGAACCGATAAGGTAGTTATCACCTTTCCTGTAAGCCCGCATATCATCATTCATTACCCGTGCGTAAATGTCCTCCACTGACAGGGTCAGATCAATGGAGGCAAAATGCACCTCATCGCCGAGATAATAATGCTCAGGCCACCAGTGCTTGCTCCTCCGACAGACCTCAATATCGACAAAATCCTGCTCAATCAAAACGAATTCCTCCAGGCTGGGAAGAGTCTGGTAGGACTGTCGTTTTATGGTGTTATCCTTTTTCCGGGTTGACTGCGAGACCACCTCGACAATAAGAAGAGGAGCATTGCGGTAATACTCATTTTCTTCCTGCTCACAGGAGATAAGTACATCTGGATAAAAAAACTTATTCCCGGTTTTTACTTTCATATCAGCTTGGAAAGGCTCACATGGTGACTTCCCCTCTTGAAGATGTCGCAGGAAGACGGCAAAAAGGTTGCCTGCTATTCTGCCATGATCAGCACTGGCCCCTGCCATTGCGTAGACAGAGCCGTCGATGAATTCGTGCTTCACGTCACTGAGGAGTTCACCGTCCAGGTATTCTTGTTCGCTGATCTGCTGTTGCGGTTGTTTCCTAGGCAATTTAAGACAGAAAGAGGTGTTTTTTATAGGGCTGAAGGGGCAATTCATGAATTGCCCTTACATGTTATTTATCCGCAAGCTTCTTTCTCAATTGGTCCAGCTCGGGGAATTGGCTACCCAGTGAAGTTTCCCAGAAACGAATTAACTCTCGGCACTCTTTCAGAATTAATCTATCGCTGCTGGTTTTGATCAGCAACTCGGCCTCAGCTTTCGCTTCTTTGCCGAGTATACGAATACAAGTTAAGAGAAGCCCCCCATTCTTACGCGATTTAAGCAACCAACGTGCTTCCTTCTTGGCTTTATCACCAAGGGCATTCAGACAGGCACTTAGGACTGTTGGATGTTTGCATTCTTTCAAAAAACAGTGTGCATCTTCCTTGAGTTCCTCTCCAAGTATTTTCAGGCAGGTGTTCAACACTCTTTTATTATTACTTGATAAGATGAGAAGGCGTGCCTCATCTTTTGCATCATTTCCAAGTGCCTTTAAGCAACAGATTAAATCCATAGGATGTTTACTTTCTCGTAGAAAATATCGAGCCTCTTCCTTGGCCTCTTCTCCTAACACACTAAGACAAGCTCTCTTCACTTGCTTGTTGTTACTTGTGGATAAAAGGAATCGCGCCTCATCTTTTGCTTCAATCCCAAGTAGGTTAAGGCAGGTAAATAAAACATGAGGGTTATGACTTCTTTTTAGCAGGTTACGAGCCTCTTCCTTAGCCTCTTTTCCAAGCAGATCAAGGCAGGTAACCAACACTTGAGAATTCTGACTTTTTCTTAGAAGGTTACGAGCTTTTTCTTTAGCCTCTTCTCCAAGCAGATTAAGGCAAGCAACCACAACTTGAGAATTCTGACTTTTTCTTAGAAGATTACGAGCTTCTTCCTTAGCCTCTCCTCCAAGTCTCTTGAGCCAACTGGCTGTCAAATTAGGATATTTATCTTCCTTTAATAGCCTTAATGCCTCATCTTTTGCTTCATCACCTAGTATATTGAGACAGGTGATCAAAACATCTTGATGGTGATTTGTTTTTACTAATTGATATACAATATCCTCAAGATTATAGTTAACAAATTGCAAAGCTACTCGTAATTTTTCTAGATCAAGAAGTGATTGGTGCTTAATTATGTCGTCTGCAATAATAGAAGCCTGTGCCATTTCATCAGCTATTTGACTATGAAAATGCCAATGATTATAAAAATAACAAGGTGATTCGTAAGGGATCGTATGCCAGCCCCCCGGATAGGCAGCCTGATAAGCATCCAGCAATTGTTTATGCAGACCGGCAATATCTTTTGTCTGTTTGATGAGATAATCCCGCAGCAGGTCGTGCAATTGCAGGGCATCATACTCATCACGACTGAGAAGCGAGGCATCCACCAGCGCATCAATCACATCCAACGGCTCATCATCACTAAGTCTGCAATGTTCCCAATACATAGTGACAGCTGATTCAGGAATTTTTGCATCTTCCGGGAAGACAGCCAAGGTTGCGTAATATTTCTGCGTTACTGCGGGCAGGGCTTCGACACTGACCTGCAAGGCCCGGAAAAGATTTTCGTATTGGTAGTCAAATTTAAAGGCGATCTTGTCGAGTTTGGCCTCCTGCAATTTGTGCAGGGCCAATTTCCAGCGGTTAGCTGGTTTCCTTTTTACCATACTACCAATGGCCGCCACAGCTAAGGGCAGGTACCCGCATTCCTTGACAATCTCCACCGCCTCTTCCGGCAGTTCATCTGGATCGTATGCGGAATATCGCGCCAGCATCGCCAAAGCCTGCTCTTCACTCAGCAGTTCAATAGGTTTTCCCTCAATGCCGAGCCGTTCCAGCACATCCGCTTTTCTGCTGGTGAGGAGAAAGCGGCAGTCTGTGCCGCTAAGATCAAAGCACTTCAGATGCCTGCTGTCCCAGATATCATCAATGATGAAAAGGCAGCACTTGTCTCGCAGGGCCGCATTGAGCCGGTGCCTGCTGAAATCGATGGATTCTTCCGGCTCCTGCTGCCCAAGGAGCTTGAGAATAGTATTCTGCCAAGCAAGCAGATCGTCATCCTTGACCTCCTGTCCGAAGGTGAACCAAAAGATACCGCCCGGAAAGGCTGCCTGCACGTCTTCGTCACGGGCCAGGGCAATAGCGAGGACTGATTTACCGAGGCCGCCCATACCCTGTACACCCACATGGGCTGCTCCGGTCAGGCCAATGGAATTCTGCTGCAAGGCGGTGCGAAACTCTTCAAGGTATTCTTTACGCGGCAGGTAATTCGGCGGGAGTTCGGGTACGCCGAAGAAGATTCCTGATTCCGAACGGGGCTTTGGGGGCGAAGCCGAGCTGCCATGCAGGTGGAGATCGCCATACAGATTCCCGCCGATCGCGACTCCGCCTTGTCCTGCTCCTACGCCTCCACTGTGCGCCACTGCCCCGGAGCCGCTGTTGACAGTGCCCAGCCCCTTACTCTCCTTTGTCATCTTTACTTGTCCCTATTGTCCGGCATATTTATGCCGCCATGCACGCTACCTCCGACAGCAATGCCTCCTGCTCCGGCAGCAACTGCACCCTGGCCTTGAGCTATTGCGCCTGAGCCGTGCTGTACGGCATCAGACGTTCCCTCCTGTTTTTTAGCTGCTGCCAGCACTGCTTCAGCTGCCTGTGCCAACTCAACATCCTTGTCCGCCCCGGCACTGTCCAAAGCCTTTGCCAGCTCCTGCCGCCTGCTCTCCGCTTCCGGCTTTTTCACCAGATAATCGACCGCATCAGTCACGTCTTCATTCTTCTTGTACCGATCCTGAATCAGCTTCTTCAGCCCGGCATAGGCATCTGTCACTGCCTTGGACGCAGTATCCTTGATACCAGCTGCCGCTCCAAGGGCAACAGCCGCAGCAATGGTGGTAATAACGGGTTCCATAACATTTTCCTCCAGCAAATATTACACATACATTTAACCCTATACCCTACAGGAAGGGAGCTGCAACCGCAACATACGGCAACCTGCCGTCCCTGGGTCTCCGACTTCTGCTCCAACTTCTCCACCGTTTGCATCAAGTAGCTACCCGCTCCGAACTTGCGCTGCACAACAATCTTCGGCCCCCAAATTCCCCGCTCAAGTATTTTTCCCTTGAAGTAAATAGGTTCTCATTTTTCCTTTTCCTTTTATATCAACCAATCCTCGCTCCTTAAAAATATATCTATCCTGCAAAAGAATATACGTACTTTCAGAGACCTGAATTTCGCCAACTATGCCATGTGATTCCATTCTGCTTGCTGTATTCACTGTATCTCCCCAAATATCATAAACAAACTTTTTCACTCCAATTACTCCGGCAACTGCCGGGCCGGTATGTATCCCTACTCTGATCTCAATATCCTCATCATATTCTAAATTAAATCGAGCTAATCGCTGCTGCATTTCCAAAGCAAAGTCTGCTATAGCTTCCAAATGATTACTTTGAGGATCGGGAATACCTCCGGCAACCATATAAGCATCTCCGATTGTTTTAATTTTTTCCAATCGGTATTGTCCTGCCAAGTCATCGAAAATCGAAAAAATACGGTTAAGAAGGTTAACCAATTCTGTCGGAGACAAAGCCTCTGATATAACTGTAAAATCAACAAGATCTGCAAACAATACAGTAATAGCATCAAAATGATCAGCAATAATTGACCGCTCTCCCTTGAGACGCTCAGCAATAGAATGAGGAAGAATGTTATGAAGAAGACTTTCGGAACGTTCATACTCTACACTTAATTTCTCCCGCTGATCATTAATGACTTTCTGCTGCGTAAACACTGTACGACTCATCCCTTCTTGAATAAACCCTCCATAGCAGGCTATAGCTTCAAGCAGCCAAACCGCATAGGATAAAACCATGAAATGCCCCCTGTCGGAAACGGCAACCAGCAGATATCCCTGGTATACACCCATAAAAACAAGCGACGTAATAACAGCAAAAATAAAACGAAGACGTCCTACATAGAAACAAACGAATAGACATCCAAATTCTTGAAGAAGAATATAAGAGGCTGAATGTTTCTCTGAAATCAATGAGAGCCAAATCATCATCAACGTTGAAATAACAAAAAAGGACATTGAGGCGACCCACTGATCATATCCTGTATATTTATCCTTAGAGGTTACATAATGACCCAAAAAATAAAATGGAGTAAAAATGTTGAACAAATAAAATATAGGCCAAAAATATTGAGGAGCAATAAAATATGTTAATGCGGTATTCGCCAATAATGTAATTATCCCAAAATGGTTCGCTATACGAATCAATAAACGTGTCTCAGCATAATGAAATCGTTTAAATTCTTCCTCCAACGCCGGGTTTTTAAAATTAAGAAAAATGGGGTGTTTTTCAAAACGGTTTTCTTGCATTTACAGCACCTCAAGCTGGCAACATTACTGCTGCACCTTCAACGCATCTCAACGAAGTTTGCTTACAACCTTTTGCAAAAACCACCTGTTTTTCTTTTTATGCCGACACAGCCAAACATGAAATTTTTCCAGCGTCACCCCCTGCCGGAATAACCGGATCAAGAATATCTAAAAATCCTCCAGTATCTGCCGTCGCGTCCCCTCTTCCAGTTTTTCGCTTACATGCTCAGCAGCAAAGGTAACGCCTTTGTCGTGCTGATACCGATCCTGAATCAGCTTCTTCAGCCCGGCATAGGCATCCACAACCGCCTTTGACGCAGTATCCTTGATACCAGCTGCCGCACCCAAGGCAACAGCAGCGGCAATAGTGGTAATAACGGGTTCCATAACATTTTCCTCCAATGAAAAATTACGCCGAAGTTCACAGCACCTTATAACCTACAGGAAAGAATCAGAAGTCGCAATAATACCGTAACCTGTCGCCGCAAACTTAAAAAACACGGTTTCATATATCAATACCATCGCCACTCAATCACCTCTTCCAGCGTGTTTACCCGCCCAAGAACGGCAACTTGATTAGCGATAGCTTGAATAGAAATACCTTCTGGAATTTGCGGCAGCAATTTGATACATTGACCATGAAAAAAACGAGATTGGCGGCGTTGCGGATTTGTTGTTCCTTGATGTTCATAAAATCATCAAGTCCCCAATACTGATTTGATTATACGAATTCAGGACATAAGATTCGGACTCGGTTTTTGATAATCGGGGAACTCATCACATGCGGTATGGATTTCAGCGACAAATGTATCGAATGTTAATTCCTTCAAAGGCATAAATCTGGTCTCCATGCTATATTGATAGCCAGGATAAAATTCTGGGGCTGCGCAAGCTGCAGGATAAACTTTTTTCGTGAGATACAAGAAACACCATGCTCCAAGAACTACGCGTCAATAATCTGGCCCTGATCAACAGGCTGGATCTGGATTTTTCCGAAACCGGCACCGGTTTAATCGCTTTTACCGGTGAAACCGGGGCAGGTAAGTCCATCATTCTGCAGGCCGTGCATCTGCTCACCGGCGGGCGGGCTTCGGCATCCTGGGTGCGCAACGATTGCGACCAAGCCGTGATCGAGGCCCAATTCGGCATCAGCGGTCGGGAGGATATCCTGTCCCTTTTGCACGAGCATGGGCTGGACAACGAGGAAGACTGCATCCTCCGCCGGATCGTCAGCAGCAAGGGGCGAAGCCGGATCTTTATCAATGATCGACTGGCCACGACCAAGCTGGCCCATGCCTTGGCTGACAGTCTGGTCAATATCGCCAGCCAGCACGACCAACAGCTCCTGCTCAAA
>MTKS01000024.1 GCA_004028495.1 Candidatus Electrothrix marina | reverse complement strand
TTAAATGTTATGATATTACAATTTGTTGTCGGATTCAACGCCCGCTGTTGCCTGCAACCGATTCTCACCGGAACTCAGGCTGTCCGAGAATAACGTATAAAGACGGTAAATATAGGCGGGAAAACATAGAAGTCAAGGGAAAAATCCTTTTTCATCCAGATAAACAATTTGTTCAATTTGTCTGATATAGGTGGGATAGTAGAGAATCGCTGACAAAGGAGAGAAACAAAACAGCCCTCGAAAAATCCGAGGGCTGCTCTTTATACTTCAGATTGAAAAAAATCTTGCTACTCTTGTACACCACAGCGGTCTGACCAGTTCAGCTTATTGCTTTCACGTTTTACCTTATCAGGTTTTTCAGCATAAAACTCACCACCGCTCCCTGCGGCCCCGGCTGAACCGACAGTGGCCAAGCCTCGCACCGGACTCTTAAATTCATGCACCCTATCACTTCCATCATAATCGCCTTCTTCTGTTTTATCGTCAGGTACGTCTTTCCCCCCGACGCCCAGTCCATGAGCAGCCCTACCAGCACCTTTATCCGCCGTCGACGTACCGTCTCCAAAATCAATTAGATCAGTCCAAGCACCAGTCCCTGTTGTATAATAAAGCTTATATAGAAAACTCCGGCCCTCAGCCTTACACTTATCATTATAGGGTTGATAGGTGGAGAAAAAAAGTTTTTTATCAAAGAGCAAACTACTGTTGAGGTCACGTTCACGCGGATCATGGAAGACATGATACCAGCCGTCCAGACCGGATGTGTAGAATCTGCCGTCAGCCGCGACCGTACACCCGTCACCTGCAATATAGTCCTGTAACTTATCTATGGTATAATGCCCTCCTTGCAAATCTGGATCAAAAATTGGCCCGGATTCACCACCCGGAAAGCAGTTAAGATCATTTGTCATGCTCGGCCCCCATAGTATCTTATAGGAATAATCATCCTTTGTTTTAAGGTGCCAACAAGAAAGAAAACCTTCGTTTGAGTAAACAAGAATGTTGTCCGTACGCATCAGACCGCGCTGTCCTGGAGGAGCTCCACCCGGAAGGGGACCTCCAGGGACTAAGTGCGATTGGTCCTCAATATTTTTCTCCGTCGCCCCATCGGTGCCTGTTCCCCAGTCTGAGATATTCCATTCAATAGTTCCCCATGTGAACACGTTATCTTTACATACAGAGGATGATCCTATCAAATCATGACCGTCCTTAATCGGTTCTTTAAGCCCGAATAAGGCCTTTTGCGTCCTACTTTTACAAATCGTATCAGCATCAAGACAACGACCATCATCAGTTTTATCTTTTGTATCATAAAAGCGACCCGTTCCGACATAAATCCAGAAGTTTTTTCCCTCTTCATCATAGCCCGCAGAAGGTCCGCCTGTAACCGGACCTTTCACGTCCATCAACATGCGAATTGCCCCCTGACTATTGGTGTCGTCTGTAAGCCCGGGAGGTCTTGTCCATTCATTAGGCGTTAAGCCCATTTTGGTGACCAACCGAAAAACTCTACCACCTCCGTTCCAATACCATTGATCACCAAGATTTTCAGGATTACTGTTTGGATATATATTTTCCAATGCAGCATCGGAATACTTTGCAAAATCAGTACCGTCTACCGTGCCGAAATAGACAGCGTCCGTGGTATACCGAGCACCCAAATTATCCGGAGCTGTTAAATCAATATCATAATCCATAGAAATAAGATTAGAGATATAGCCTCCATTATCAGCTATCGGAACCGGGAATGCCCCCCCATCTGATGCCGTTACAGGCAGCTGATCAGGTATCCGGATTGCCTTTTTCCCACCCAGAGGTACTGTTGTGGGAACACCCTCCGTCCAGTTTGCCACAGGGCCAAGTAACCATTCCAGAGGAAGGACAGCTATTTTACCCTGAACTCCTGGGTTATTACTCCCATCCTGTTCTGCTGGTCCGTTCCCCATGACAAGATACCATGCTGATTCGGCAGCATTTTTATCTCCTTTACGCATAACGGCAATGGTTGGTGACGAGGTTGTATAGTTCAAATCAACATAAGTACTCTCTGTTGTTCGTGTTAATTCACCAAGCACTTTAGGATTCACTGGATTTGTTATATCCAGGATAAAATAGGATGAGCTGAACTCTCGCAGGTCATGTATTCCGTTATTCGAGCCATCAAGACCATTCAGATCTTCTGCTGCTATCGGTGCCCCACCAAAACGCATGCCGCCGATCAAAATAGTTCCCCAGCCGCCAGGATGATCGGCATCTTCCTCGAAAATCTGCACATCAGCAATACGAGGTTCCAAATCGACAAAATACTTATGCTCATAAAAATTGTCAGCAAGACATTTCAAATGAGGCTGAAGATTATAAGGGATATAGGCCCACAGTTCCTCACCGAGATTGTATTCATTCGGGCTGTCAGTTTTACAATCACCACCTGGTTTCGCTTGCCCCGTATACCCTTCGGAACAGAAAAACTGTCGATCCTCGTCTGAGTAAAAGCCGCTGTTCACCGCATGGAGCATGCCATCATTGCCACCAAAATAAACAACCGTACGGCGGCCCGACCATTTCTTGACAAACTCGTTATAAGTCGGATCGCGGTAAATAAGATGAAAATTCTCTGCTGGCTTACTCACAGTTATCGGGGATGAGTGAATAACATCACCCAGTCGCCATTCAGTATCTTCAGTTTTCACGACATTCCCGGCAGCATCTTTTTCTACAAATCTATACTGTCTGGAGCGGAGCGATTTATCCAATCTCCCGTTCTCATTCCCCCCTTCACTGAGCATATCTGAGCTTTCGTCCACGAGAGAATCCTTACCCTGGAGCCATTCAATGAGAGCATCCATAGCATCTTGGGCTCGCTCATCCTCTGCCTGGGCTGCATTGTATCCGATGAACGTTCCGTAATCGTCGGAAGTCACAAAATCGTCCGTCGCAGGGCCTCTATCCCCGCTCACCAGATTCTGATTTATATCCGCCCAATCTTTTCCGGTTTCCAGCACAAAGGTTTCCCCATCGCTATCAACCAAACCACCATCATCGACGATGCCATTATTATTGAAATCATTCCAGGTAAATATCCTACGCTTACTTGGATCATCCATTTTTCGTAACTGCTCGTTCGCTGACCAGAGATATTTGATATCCTCTATCTCCACACAATAGTCTCCCGCATTACATGGTTCAACCGGATCAAACGGACATTGCCCAACCGAATTGAGGAGGTCGTAACAACCTCGCACTTTATTGACGTTATTACTGAAATACAAACTAATCCGTTTGTCAGCACCTTCTTCCAACACTTCGTTATCGTTAGCATCCTCACCCGGATCAAGTACACTGTTACCGTTAACATCCTCGTTAGGATCAAACTTGCCGTCTTGGTTTGTATCCTCAAATATTACATTATACGAGTTCATAAACAGGGCATTGATATTACCGGCCCAGCTGATCGTTCCCTCATTACCCTTGTCATCCAGGATGCCATTATCTTTCCTCGGCCAGAAAAGAGCCTGATAAATAGCACCATCACCACTCCTGGAGTTGGAAATAACCGAAGCGGCAGCTCCTGATGAGGCACGGGTCATGATGTTGCCCAGAACCGCATAAAGATTATCTTCGAGTTGCTGCGGATCTTCACCGGAATAATACTTCTCTGTACCACCGTTCACTGCTGCATTCTGCATCAGCGTATCCGGGCTACATTCCGTGCCACCATCTGCGGCTAACGCGCCCGTAGTGACGACATGAGTAAAAATATTATTCTTCTCGGTTTCATTGCCATCTGGATCCGCAACACATCGATTTTTAAACAAAGAATAGGAGTGCTGTCCCCACCAAGTCATATCATCCAGATATGTACTGCTGTAGATACTACCCGTGCATTGCACATCAGTATTATCTCCATCACCGGTAAATGAGTCCGGTAGACAGTCACCGTTTGCATCTTTGTTATCAGGATGACAATCACAGTCACTTAAACGAGGTGTGATGTAGCTCTCAGAACCCGTCGGTAAAAAAGTAGTTACATCCGTATTAATATCAGCTGTGGATTCCCCTTCTGTAATGACCAGGATGTGATTATCCTGGCACCAGTACTGAACCGGGTCGTCATCTGTTGCAAAATCAAGGCAGTTGCCCGGAGTATCGAGACAAACACCATTACTGTCTCGTGCCGTGCAATTCAGGCAGAGTTTACTGTTCTGGGTATAGTAACCGAGAGCACTGTACAAAGCCTCGCCAAGAGGAGTCCATGAGGTTGCCTGGATATCATTGATCGCCTGAGCAACGTCATCCACATGACGCCGTTTTCCACTCTGGTACGTAGTATCACTGTCAATGACCCAATCACCGTCCTCAATTTTACTGAGCAAGGTTGCACCGTCTTTGTTCTCCATCGGACAGAAACGTTGAATGCCATCAGTGAGATACGTTGCGCTACATTCAGTTGCTGCACCCACGTCATTAAATGACATCAAGCCAAGGCGAAGATCGCGTGCAACGGATTGAATAATGCCTTCCGGTCGGTCTGGCTCTTCAATATACCCTTTCATAACGGACAAGGGATAGTTTCCGCCCAGTTGTACCAGAATCTGCGAATCTGTCAACACACCGGGGATATTCCATGTCGTGGTGGTATTACCAGCTTGATCCGAGGGATCAATAACCTCGGGAACAGATGTATCGTTACAATAATCAATACTGGCCTGGATAATACATTCTTCCACCGCAGCGGTATCAGCAGCATTTTCCCAGTCAGCAGGAGTTACGCCGTCGGCGACCTGTCCTTCAGTACATGTTCCTATGTATGAACCAATTGATTCAAAATACCACATATACTGTCGTTCCCAGTAATTACGACTCCCAGCGACATCACCATTCTGCTTCTTACAACCGAATTCGTCGCGTTGATTAGCATTCTGACCTAAATCGGTACACTTATAATTATAACGAACACTACCGTTCACCGGAGTCTCATTCAGATATAAATTACCATCAGTTCCAGTATAGGCACACGGGTCACCAGTACATGCATTTTCCAAAGAAGCTGGTTTCGGTTCACAGGTCTTAAACTGACCGCTAGCCGGTTCCCAGCAACGGCCCACATACCCGGCCCGCTCCTCAGGCGATACTGCGGCATCATAGATACCGAAGCAAATATACGCACCGAATTCCGGCTCAAGCTCAGACGGATCATAGGGCGGCTGCGCGGGATTTGCTGTCTGAATTCCCCTGTAGAGATCTCCGCATTCATTCTCAATAACACTGACGTCACGCAGATTGTCAGTATCAACCTTGGAACAGAACTGCAGACTGTGGTTCAGCATAGGCCGCTGATGCGTAATTGCATCATCATGGTTCGGAAAGGTGTCCAGACAGGCAGTGATTGCCGAACTCCAGTTGGCCCCGCTCTGCTCCTTCGTTGTAATCGTGTCAATCATTTCCTGGCATTCCGCAGAAGGCTTGAAGCCCGCATCAGTAACAGCCAGGATCTCCAATCGCGCTGTATCGTCTTTGGTATCAATACGATCCCACATCAACGGATCATCTGCCGAATATTTGGAACCGCGAACACCCAAAGAGAGAAATTTTCCGCTGTCCAATTTGACCTGCTTAAGAAAACGCGAACCGGAGCAGCCTCGATGTTCGGCAACCATGACCTTTTCATCGTAGTTAAACTTCCCGCCGGTGAGTATCTTCTTTTCAACATCAAATTTGGAAGCCATGACCCAGTTCAAAAAATTGCCGCGTGCAGCAAAAGACGTTACTTTTTTAGGAATTACGGCTTCCTCCAAGGTGAGGCACATGGCATCAGTCCGGGTATACTTTGTCCCGGTTGCCTCGACCCCGGAACAGGCATCAGTCACATCAATCTTCTCAAATGCCCCTTGACGCAAGCTCTGCCACTTCGTCCCGTTATCCTCACCCGGCTTAGCGTCAGTACTACCGACATCAGCCAAGGCTTGATAATATATTCCCTCATAGGTAACTATATCCCCTGATGCATAATCTTTTGCCAGCCACGTTGAATCAACGGCTGTCCAATCCGTTATCCCTGTATCATCTGGTAACTTCAATCCGTTTGTATCGTCAGCATCATTACTGGTTCCGCCGGTCGCGGTATAGTATAATTGATTGCTATACCAAACAAACGAGCCTGCTGCATACATGGTCCCGTTGGTCCAGCGAGGCAGGTAAAAAATATGATCCCAGTCAACGCCTGTATCCTTATCAAGTGTATTGCCAACAGAAGTTCCCGTTGAAGTAGCTACATAGATATTACCGTAATCGTATACCCGATCCCCTGTTGTATACTCTATACCGCTCTGCCAAGAAGAATAGGCATATGCACCGGCATTCCACTTCCACTGATACCATTGATCGTTTTTAAAATATCCTCCATATGTTTTGGCCTCCTCGTAACCGATAACAGTGGCGAGAGGGGGGGCAATTTCAATCCCCTTATTATCATACTCGCTGATATCATAATCCCCGTCCAGGCAGCGCTGGTAGGTCAACTCGGTACCTCCCGAACTGACAATAGGGGTGCCAGAAGTATCCAAAAGCACCCCTGACTTACTATAAGCCGCATCCAGCATGGAACCGGAGTTATCCAGTACCATCAATAGATTGGGTTTAGCCCCGGAAGATAAAAAAGGCGGAATCCCGAGCCCTTGACTACACACATCGGCCGCGAATCCAGCTTGTGGCAGCAAGAATGCCACCCCGACCAAGCTGTACACCGTTGTTCGAAGTATTTTCTTCATAATGCTTTCCTCTTACTTTGTCGTGTAAGTACTATAGTTACATTCACCTTCCGTACCTGGCCGATGTTTGTACTGAACACAGATTACGGACTCGCTGCCGTCCCGACCGACTTGCTGCACGTTGATATCATAGATAAGAGAGATCCCGCCAGCTCCAAGACCTTTCCCTTTGCCCCGATAGCCGTCAGACTGTTGCGTAGCCTCGCCGCCTTCCAACTTGGTGTTGCCGCCAATAGAAATATTTGAATGGGGTTGAGCATTTGTTTTTTCTCTGTCAAAAACAAGGTTCTCATCAAAAACAGCAGGGTAGACCATATGGCGATCAGGGATACCGTTTCCATCCTTATCATCAGTAGGAATGGGAACTCCCTCCGTATTATAATTCCGCCAGAAACCTAATGCGCTTTCCTCAATATAAAAATCATGCCCCGCAGCCCCGGGGATCCTCATTCCTTCGTCTATACCATCCAACTCCTCGGCCTCGGTAAGCTGGCTAAAGCCGAAACAGGCAATACTCTGGACCAACACCTCAGTAGCCAGCTCTGTGGCTGCGTCCGCAGCATAAAACGTTTCCTTATGAAGACGATCATTCAAGGCAATCTTCACTTCAGTGGTCGTATTTCTGTTCACAGAGATTCCCATAACTGTCAAGACCAGCAAAATAAGCAGGGCTGCGACAAGGACAAAGCCCTCTTCGTTTCGTGGGTATTTTTTCTTCATAGCTTCCTCTGCCGTTAATAATTCTGATTCTGTTTAATATATGAAAATTCAGCGGTCACTTCCTCACCGTTGCCGCTGTCTCTTGTGACAACAATATACAGATGCTTTGGGCGATATTCGGAAGAGTCCTTAAGCCCGATATCACCCTCTTTGACCAGAGTGCAGTCACGAGCAACAGCCCAGTACACGAAATAATCAGGCTGATTGGCACTCTCGCCCGGATATTTTTCAGAAGAAAATGATTTCCACCAGTCAGGCGAAGAAAAAACAGAACAATCTGTATATGTTCCCGAAATTTCCGTATCACCATAACTCTTGGCAATTAATTCTTCAACTCGGGACGAAGCCCATGAAGACCCGGTGGTAATACTATTAGCGGCAAGATTTTCTTTGATTGCAGCCGACTGCATTCCGAACAAGCCGAGAATACCAATCGTAAAGACAACCATCGCGATCATAGTTTCAATAAGGGTGAACCCGTCCTGTCGGATAATGATATTTTTCATTTTTCCAACCCCATATTACGTAATTTAACCGTGGTGATCAGAAGGCGGCGGTGGTAATGACAACGGTCATCAGGATCATCGCAACCGTCAGGATCTTCGCTTGGCGGATTACCCTTACCGCCCCCCCCTGTAACAGTCTCGTCTCCGTTAATATCCCAAATATCAGTCGAGATACCCATCCGTACTGATGCTGGCTCATACTCGGTTGTGTCGGTATATTTTCGGTCTGGATAAGTAGAGCGGGCCAATATGGAAATTTTGACAGTGCGGGCATCTGCCGGATCTGTTGCCCGAGTTACACCGTCTTGTTGCAAAGGCAGAAACTCGACAGCCTCTATTCCTTCGGCAAGCGGTATTGCATTACCGCCATTGCGTTGAACCAAGAGGTTACATTTATCATCGCCTTTGGGAAAGTACTCATACTCAACTGAATAGTTGGTTCTTATCCTTTGCGAGCTATATTCCCGGGGATCTTTCAGGTTCCCATCCCCATCCAGCACATTACTCACTTGGCAATACTCAAAGTCAAGTTCTTCATCTACCGCCACCTTTATTGATGTAGCATCACATACTCCAGAGTCATACGGGTTCGGGTCAGGATATTCGTTAGGAGGATCAAAACCGGCCATCCTCATCTCACCTGTCATAAACTCCACAGCTGCTCTGAGGCGCTGCTGCATCTCGCTCACCTGTTCCTGAACCGTATAACTTCTCTGCTGAATCGTATATACCCCGTAGATCCCCGCAAAAACAAAGCTGGCGATAACCATGGCGACCATCATCTCAATAAGGGTGAATCCGCCTTCGTTTCTCAATGTTCTCTCCATAATCCTTACTCCCACGATGAGCCGTTGAATTTCCTGATTTTGACTGCCCCGAAATTTGTTGTCGTGACAGCGTAGGTTACGGCATCCTGATTCGCATGTTGCAAATAAACACTAGCAGAGGTCGCTGTTCCGGCTGACTTGAAACTGATAATATCCCGATATGGTACCACGCGATTAATCGATGAATTATTCCAATTTTTCACCGCAGCGCCCTTCCCGTACACAACGCCACCGTAATCAGTAAGATTTCTTCTCAATTCGTTTGTATCCCATACCTTATAACCAGCCTCTCCCTTCAGGTCATCATCAATATAATAATATCCTTCAGCTTCATTGAATCGGACAGTTATCTTTTTGTTTTCATTCACAGCCCATAACCGTGCCCGCTGTAAATCCGCATGCAAATTGCGCGCTGCATTTTTAAGGCGTTTCTCCGGCAGGTTCCTCAAAAATCCTGGAACACTTATTACCGACAAAACCCCAAGAAGAGCAATCACCAACATCAGTTCAACCAAGGAAAATCCCTTTACAGCTTTCTCCCTGCAACCGGTCTGTTTCATGACACACCTCCCTGCGAATTCACCGCATCAGCTCATTATGGTCCTTTTAAATGTTTTTTCTCCCTTCACTACTTTTTCAAAAAAGCCTCAACATCCGTCGCTACCAGCAAAAGCAATATACCTTCTATCGCCTGCTCCTATTTCCACCCGCCATCACTGAACTTCCTTATCTTGGCAGCTCCAAAACTCGTCAGCGTAACAGCAAAACAAACAGACTTATCGTTATCGTTTTGCAATAAAGCACCTTCTTCTTTAGAAAGCATCACAAAGGCATCTTTTACAGAATCTTCCACTTCAACCGCTTCTGCTATTCCTCTACTTGTAAATCTCAATTTATTCTCAAGAAAGGTCGTTTTCATCCCTTCAATGGAAACAGGTGGATCGCTCCAATCGGTCTTGGTAGCATCACATCCATAACGGACTGCGCCGTAATCCGACAACGTACCAATCGTGGGATAACTCACTCTTTCACCGGTGCTTTCATCAAACCCCATATTGGCGTAGGTATAGGTACCGGCATCCAGATCGAAACTGACGACAACATTTGTATTATTCCTGACAGCAAGCAGTCTTGCCTTTTGCAAGTCCGAATAGAGATTCCTTGTTGCATTTGCCAACCGTCTTTCAGGCTGGCTCCGTAAAAAACTTGGAATTCCTATGCCAGCAAGAATACCTATTATGGCCATGACTATCAACAGTTCCGGGGCGGAAAAACCTGCCGCTCCTCCAGAATACTTTCTTCTTTTGTTCATTTTTACCATCACTATTATCACATTTCATAATTATCATTTAACCAAGATAAAGCAAATTCTATACCTTCTTTTTTTATTTTATGCCCAACCAGAAATTACTTACTAAAAAAATTAAAGAAAAAATATAGGCTCACTCAGATCAATCCCAAAAACGACAGGGCACCGCCGATCGTAAAGAAATATTTTTTACAATCCCTCTCCTAACTATAAAATCTTTTTACACTCAAAAACTACTCCGGCTCCACCGTAGCTCGCCCTAGTGCTTTTGAAACTCCTTAATCTTGCTCAGCAACGAGGGATAACTGATCTCAAGAATCTGCGCCGCCTTACTTTTATTACCTTCAGTTGCCTCAAGGGCCTGCCGGATAAGCCGCTCTTCAACCCTCCTTCTCCCCTCTTTGACCGAGGAAATCCCGGCCAAAAAGTCAGAAACATTATCAGCATGGCTGCCCTGAATATTCTCAGGGAGATTTTCCGGCAAGATATGCGGCCCTTCCGTCAGAATTACGGCCCGCTCCAACACGTTTTCCAATTCACGGACATTACCCGGCCAGGCATGGACAAGTAGCTGCTGTAGAGCAGCATGACTCAGCCCCTCAATATCCGGTCTGTTCAGACTTTTTGTAAATTTTTTAACAAAATAATCGCACAGGACAGGGATATCCTCACTCCGATTACGCAACGGCGGAACCAGGATATTAATCACATTCAGCCGATAAAACAAATCTTCACGAAAACGCCCCTGCTGCACTTCCCCGCTGATATCTCTGGCTGTGGCGGCAAGAATACGGACATCAATTTTCTTCCTCTGCGCCGAGCCGATCAGACGAATCTCCTGCTCCTGCAAAACCCGTAACAGCTTAACCTGCATGGACAAGGGAAGCTCACCGATTTCATCAAGAAAAAGCGTCCCCTTATGCGCCTCTTCAAAAAGCCCTTTCTTATCCCGATCCGCACCGGTAAAGGCCCCTCGCACATAGCCGAAAAACTCGCTTTCCAGCAAATTTTCCGGAACACTGCCGCAATTCACCGCAATAAACGGCTTATCCGCCCTGCCGCTTTTCGCATGGATGCCGGCAGCGACCAGCTCTTTGCCTGTGCCGGATTCACCGGTGATCAGAACAGTGGTCGGGTGCTCGGCCACTTTTTCGGCCAGGGTAAACACCTCCTGCATAGCCTTGCTTTTCCCGATCATCGCGCCGAAGCCGGATTTTTTCTCCAACTCGGCAATTTTTCTTTTAAGAAAAATATTTTCCCGTCGTAACCGCTCCCGCTCTTCCGCCTTTTTCAGCACCAAAACCACTTCATCGGTCTTAAAAGGTTTGGAAATAAAATCATAGGCCCCCCGCTTCATCGCCTCCAAGGCTGTATCCACGGAACCGAAAGCGGACATCATGATCACCGTGGCGCCATGCTCAACTGCTTCCGCAGCTCCGAGAAAGGCCAGGCCGTCCATCTCCGGCATTCTGATATCGCAAAGCACAAAATCAAACTCCCTGCTCTCCAGTAAGCCGATCGCCTCCTTACCGTTCGCTGCCGTATCCACCAGATACCCCTCTCCGGTGAGCAAGACGGACAGCATATGGCGCATATTCTCTTCGTCATCAACAATAAGGACATGCTTTAAAATATTTTCAGCGGAGTCATTCATGTTTATTCATGTATTACGAAATTCCGGGACGATTTCTCTGCAGTCTGAGATTACATATCAGGTGCATTGCACTTTTGTCTCTGTTCTCCTGTAAAGTCCATTTCATCAAAAAAGCCGGGCAAGGTGATCAGCATACTGCTTCCCTGCCCGATTTCGCTCTGCAACTCCATTGTACCGCCGGCCGTTTCAATGAGAGAGCGGGAAACAGACAAACCCAACCCTGTTCCCTTGCCCGGTTCCTTGCTCGTATAAAATGGATCAAAAACAACAGGCAAATGTTCCCCGATGATTCCGATCCCGTTATCGCTGATACGGATGAGGAGCTGCGAAGCCCCTTTTTTTTCCTGATACCGGTCCTGATGGTTCGGAAGCAGACATTGCAAGGCTGTTGCCACCGACACCCTGCCCTCTCTCCTGTAGACTTCACCCTTTTCAGCCATATGGATTGCATCGGCGCTGTTCAGCAGGCAATTGACAAAGACCTGACGCAACTGCTCACGGTCGGCATACACCCTGTCCTCCTCGGCAGAAAAATCACAGTCAATAATAATGCCTCGAAACGCCGTCTGCACCTTGACCATTTCCACAACCGAATGCAGCAATTCGTGCAGGGAAAAAACTTTCGGGCTTCCCTTGGCCGATCTGGAAAAATCCAATAATTGCCGGATCAGTTTATCAATCCGCTGTACCTCCTGCTCGGAACGGCGGAGAAAATCCTTATGCTGCTCACTCTGCCCCTCCGAACCGAGAAGAATACCGAGATAGCCCTGGATCACGCTCAGAGGATTGCCGATCTCATGGGCCAGCCCGGCCGCCATCCGGCCCACTGATGCCAGTTTTTCCGCACGAACCATTTCCTGCTGTTGTTTTTTTAAGGTACGATTGGCAACTTCCAAGGCGGTCACCGTGTGCTGCAAGGTCTGCCGATCCTCATCTATCCTGACCAGCATACTGTTAAGGCTGTTGGACAGCTTCCCGAACTCGCCGCCGGAATCATCCGTGACAAAGCGAAAAGGATCATGGTTGCTGTATTGATTGGCAAGAGCGACTAATCGTTCAACAGGACGAATCACCAACCCTGCCATTCTGAAAAAACCGATGGCCCCCAGCGCAAGGACATTAATCAGGAGGTACACAAGAACCA